>CAZBHD010000001.1:0-4184 GCA_964491985.1 uncultured Candidatus Nitrosopelagicus sp.
AACCGTATTGGGTCAGGCAGATGACGCAACAACCACTGTAAAGGAATTGCAAGCAAATGCTGGTGAAGGTGGAGCAAACCTTGGTGGTTACTTTGATACTATTGACAGATTACTCATTACAGCACAAGCAGCATATGCAAACGGTGACTCTCAATTGGCATACGACTTGACCAGTGAAGCATACTTGGATAACTATGAATTCCTAGAGGCTCCAATTGGCGCAGTTGATAGTGCCTTGATGCTTTCAATTGAAAATGACATGAGAGAAGAACTCAGAAACATGATTCAAGGTGGTGCTTCTTACAATGATGTTGAATCTCAGATACTTTCGATAAACACTGATCTTAACAAAGCAGAAGCCGCAATTTCTAGTGGTTCGTCTACACAGCAAATTAAGCTAGAGGATGGTGGCGGATGTCTAATTGCAACCGCAGCATTTGGTTCTGAAATGGCACCACAGGTACAGTTCTTGAGAGAAATTAGAGATAACACAGTATTATCAACACAATCCGGCACTGCATTCATGACAGGATTCAACCAGTTCTACTACTCATTCTCACCAGCAGTAGCAGACTATGAAAGAGAAAACCCAGTCTTTAAAGAGACTGTAAAGGTTGCATTAACTCCAATGTTAACATCATTAGCATTATTGAACTATGTTGACATTGATACTGAAGAGGAAATGCTAGGATATGGTATTGGTGTGATACTACTCAACATTGGAATGTACTTTGTTGCACCAGACGCAGCAATTGTAGCAATTTAAAGACGATTCTTTTAATTTTACAAGAGCGTTTTTTAATTATAATACCAATATAGAATATGGACACATGTGGCCCACTTGCAATAGTTTTTCCATCATTATATGCAGCTAAAAACGAACTTGAGGCAATTCAATGTCATGAAGATCCATCATGTATTAGTTATCTTATTGTAGTAAGTATTGGAATACTTTACCTTGGATATCGATTTTTCACTAGAGGTATGAGTAGGCAAGGAAGACGTGAAGCATTATGGAACTATTTGTTTAGAAAGCCTAAAAACAAGAATTAAATGCATATGTGGTAGACGCACATTATGCCTGAATTTGTTGACGAAAAGACTGGAAAACGGATCTATCATGAAAATGACACCACATTAAAGATCCAACAAACAGTGGAGAAAAAATTTGATACTAAAGGTAGTTTCATGCATAGGGATTTTGATGACGATCAGCCATATGATGCAAAACGTGCAACAGATGAAGATGGAAAACCAATCTTAGTTCAGAAGTCTAAACTCTCATTATTTGATGTGGAATACAAACTAGATGGTATGAATGTTGTACCAGTTGACAAAAACACCGGAAAGGCATTAGATGAAAAACAACTAGATCTGTTAAGAAAGCAACTGATGAAAGAATGGCGCTTTGTTGATGAAGATGAAGAAGAATAGTAAACTAGAAAAGAATTAGATTATTATTGCAGTATTAATTTCAATATTCAGTGAGGGGTACTCCTGCTTAAAATCCAAAGAGCGTTAACTCCTGCTCTTAACGGCAGATACCATTCTGTCCTCACTATTCATTAAATTAAGATTATATTCTAGATGTGTTGTTTTTTATTAATTGCCAATTCAAAACTCTGAACTTTTTGAACCTAGATGTAAGGAAATACAACATCATGATGGTGTTCGTTTTGCTGCAATAATTGATAAGAGTGGAAATAAGATTGCAGGTGGTTTCACAGAAGGCGTATCACCCTATGAGGGCGACGAACAAAATTTGCATGATTTTTACAAATTTGCAGTTGATATATCATTACGCACAGATCATCTGTCAAACTCACTAGGTGATCTTAATTACATTGCATCACGTCGGAATAAAGTAATTCTAATTAGTTTTCCATTTCCAATTAGTTCTAACATATTACTAATTTCAGCTGAACCTGGGCTTGATATTGAAAATCTAGCATTAGATGTAGTAAAAATTTTCTCAAGTGAATCTTTGGCTGAAGATTAATACTAATCAACCACATGGATTAGTTCTTTTAGTTGCCTTCTCGATTTTGGTGGGCGTTTTTTTACAGGATAACCAATACAAAGAAATGATGTTGGTCTGAGTTTAGTTCCAACAATCTCCTTTACTTTATCTTCATCAAACATTCCAATCCAAATACTACTAAGACCAAGTGCAGATGCTGCAAGTTGGGAATATGCAGCGGCTAATGTTGAATCCTGAATTGAGAATTTCAAAATTACTTCTTTTGGAAAATCTAGTTTTATTCTATCTGGATTCATACAAAAAACCAAAACAACTGGCGTTTTGACGTATGGTTGATTATTGGCTGCCTTTACAAGACTATCTTTCTTGATTTCATCTCTGACATAGAATATTTCAAAGCCCTGATAGTTTCCAGCAGTTGGGGCAGTATCAGCTGCTGCTAGGATTTTATCAATCTTCCACATCTCAACTGGGTTTTTAGAAAATTTCCTAGTAGAGCGTCTTGTTGCCATTACATTGAAGATTTCGGTGTTGAGTTTTTTTGCAGGTTTTTCTTTTAAAATACTTGATAAAAGACCAAGTCTGGAATTCATATCATCTATATCACCATCTTTTGGTTCGTAGCCCTTTGGCCATGCCATCTTTCGGTCAGTTTTCTCATCCATGACTTTATGATGAAATATGCATTAAAATTAGTTCTTATTTTTTAAAATTAGCCACAAATCGTTCACTTGCTTTTTTGATAGATTTTATATCTGCATTTGAATGAGCATCTGAGATTGCACCTAGTTTACCTGGCAAAAAGAATATTCCATCATTAGCAATCATATCAAAATGATATTGATGCAATTTCTCAACATTACAATTTGAGGCATCCGTCGCATTTGTTATTTGTGAGATATTGTTTTTTACAAAATGGGTCATAAACAGAGAGCCTTTACCGGTTATGATTACATCATCATCAAAGATTTTAGTAAGAGTTTTTTTTGCATCATCTCCAAGCGAATTAATTTTTTTGTATAACGAGCTACCCTTTCTCTTGATTATGTCTAAGTTGGTAATGCCTGCCATCATACTTAGTGGATTTGCAGAAAAAGTTCCACCTCCAATATAGGTTCTTGTTTTTTTAGAATGTGTTGATGTGTTTGCATGTTCCATGATTTCGTCTTTTCCGCAAATAACACCAATTGGGAATCCTCCACCAACAATTTTGCCAAGAGTAACTATATCTGGATCCAACCTCATCGTTTGATACAGACATCCATATCGAAATCTAAATCCAGTTACTATTTCATCTAAAATAAAAAGTGAGTTGTTCTTTTTTGCAAATTCCTCTAATCCTTTGAGATAACTCTTTGTTGCGGGTATTGCACCTCCACCACCAAGTACAGGTTCGATCACAATCCCCGCCAAATCTTTTTTGACTGTTTTTAGTATTGCTAGAGATTTTTCCAAGTTATTGTATGGTAATGAGATTATGTGTTTTTCATCAGTTAGACCTTCACTTTCGGATTGATTAAATGGCCAATTTACGGTTTTTAATAAATCAGTTGTGTAACCATGCCATCCCCCATCAATTTTTGCAATCACCTTCTTTCCAGTTACCGCCCTTGCTAATCGAACAGCATACATTGTTGCCTCGGTTCCAGTTGTAACATAGCGAATTTTTTCTGCTACCGGAACTACCTTGGAAATCTTCTCAGAAAGCAAAATTGCATTTTGGTTTGATGTTCCATGCATCCAACCATTTTTGATTTGCTGTATTGTTCTTTTTTCAATATTTTTTGGTGTGTGACCTAATATCAAACTCCAGTGACCCATCCAATAATCAACGTATTTGTTTGAATCAACATCGATGAGGTGTTTACCACCAGATGATTTTGTAACAAATGGATATGGATCAAAAAATCGAATGTTATGATGAACACCATTTACATGATATTTTTTAGATTTTGCGAAAAGCTTTGCAGAGCCTTTTGTTTTTTTCTTATAAATCTCAACAGAATCATTCATTATTTTTTATCCTTGTTTTTTTGATTATATTATTGATCGGAAATTCTTCCATTTTTGAGGCTATTTTTGCATAGTTTATATTCTGATGCGCACGCAAAGTTTTTGCATACGTAACGCAAGAGCGGCGCTTGTGATGAAGTATGGTATAATTGCCATTTTGTGATTTACAGGCCTCCAGTTACGCATACAA
>CAZBHD010000002.1:0-2542 GCA_964491985.1 uncultured Candidatus Nitrosopelagicus sp.
ATAGATACTGTAATCCGGACCCGGCATGCCATCACTGACTTGCTGAGCATACGCTGTTGATATGGCACCTGTTGCCGTCATAGCGACTGCGGCCATAAGTATTAGAGCATACTTATGGTTTCGAGATTTCATTGATCAAAACCGCTGGACAAGTATATTTAACATTTAAGATACAAAATGTAAACTGGATGTAAATTATTATATTTGAGTATATTATGATACTATCATAAAATGATAAAATTCTGTTATTATTCTAGGCATGATCTGAAATCTTTTACACGAGTAATTTTACGAGTTGAGATAAAATAGCTGTAAAAAAAACAAAACTGGCAATATTTGATACATTCAAGACTAGTCCAAATAAGATGACCGGAGAGGCTACTAGGCAGCGTGCAATCATTAGTCATCTAGCAAGCGCTACAAATTCAGCATCAAAAACTAGGACAGCCATTTCTCAAACAATTGCTCAAGAGAACAAGATACTTTGGAAAAACATCTATTCTGGAATCTTCCGGGATCTTGATGAGATCCTTATTCCTCTAGGTATAGTAGAAGAGGAGGGTAGACTTCCTATAAAGAGAGGACCAAAAGCACTACAAGAGAGTGGTATGCCATTTTATCATCTTACAAAAAAAGGACTCCTTGTTGCATTGTCGATATCACGTGCCGGAGATCGTGAATCTATGTTGAATGAGTTTTTTGCAGGAGAATATTATGATACGGAGGAGGTACCTATCCAAGAAATGATCTCAAAATTACATAACACCGCACCAAGGTTCACATTTTCACTTTTTGAAAAATATACAAAAGCATATTGTGATGGTAAGATATCAGACCTTTTACCATTCAATCTCCAAAATTTGCAAAAAGCCTCTGATGTGTCATCTCATTTACAAATGGAGTTATTGGAGGGATTCGTGAAAATGTCAAATTCTGAACGTGATGATATCCTCAATTTTCTCAAACAAATTGAGTGAAAATGGTCATTTTTAGCCTCGATTCATGCCTAAATTACCATTATAAACAACTTTAAAACACCCAGCTTGTTCTCTGATCCTATCATGTTAGGAGATCGTGACTTTAGGACTACCATCAAAAACTCTATTGAGGCAGTTGGGAGAGAATTAGATTATCATATAGATTTGGAAGACTCGAGCAAAATTCATGTATCTGAGGTGACAAGATGTCTTAGACGCTCTTTTTATGACAGGTTAGATGGAGTGGAGCCAGAACGCTCTCGTTTCTCAGACCTCTTAGGTGGCATGTTTAGAAAGCTGGAATATGGCTCAAAACCTGCTGAATATTCTCTAGATAACCTCAAACTGGAAGGGCAAGCAGATATGATTGCAGATGACATTGTGATGATATTCAAATCAGTGGATGTATTTCCTGATGATCCTTTTGCAAAAGACATTTTGTACATGAATGCATGCATGTGGATTTATGACAAATTTGATGGAATTATAATCTATATTGACAGTAAAGGTAAGGAGACATCATTTTCTGTCACTAGAGACAAGAAAATGTTTGAAGAGACTGTTAGACGTGTTAGAACCTTTGAAGCACTCTTGAAAGAGAAAAAGACGCCACTTGTGGAACCATCAAGTGAATGTTCCACATGTCAATATTATGAAAGATGTTTTACCCACAGGAAAGAATCCAAGACGCTAAATCTAATGAATCTACTAGGTGGATCTACTAAAGATAGATCTGGCATAATTGATGAAAAAGAATAAAAAAGAAGTTTTGTAGTTCGTTTATTTTTTATTACTCGCTTGTATCGTCTGGGTGTCCTTTGCCTCTTAGTGCAAATGTAACAACTGCTAATGCTATTGCAACCCCAATTGCCGATCCATATGCGGCCATACCTGCTTCTGCCATGAAAAATTCCAAAGTGAATAGAATATAATATTGATGGTAATTTTATTATAATTTTAACAAATAATCATAATTTTAGAATTTTATGATACATTTAGCGCACAAAATCGAACTTTAATTCGTTCTCACCACCAGAAGTCATTGAACTGAGATTGTAGAATGCATCTCCAGTAACGCGCCAATTGGGTGAGTCATTCTCTAATGCAGTCCAAATTTCAGGGATGTTTCCATCATTCATAATTGTAAACTCATCTTTGATAATGGATGGTCGATCATTAAGGATTGTAAAGTAGTTAGATGCCGCGACTAATCCTCCAGGTGCACCTCTGTCACCAATACTTTTTGTGCCGATTTTAGTACCATCCTCAAATACACTATAACGTATCATTTCGAGAAGAATAGACTTGTAGTTTGGATTAGTTATCTTAAATGAGATTTCAATATAGGCTACTTTTTCATCAATATCCAGAATCTCAATGTCTTCCAGATCTATAATTAATGGTAGAACTTCTGGCATTGATGATGATGGAGATGCTAAAAATCCTCCTTCTGAAGTATCGTCAATTATTGATGTTCCAGAAAAAGCAATTGCTGCAATTACTATTACAAGGGCTCCAATTACTCCGCCGACAATAATTTTGGGATTCAATGCTACTTTTGGGTT
>CAZBHD010000003.1:0-3292 GCA_964491985.1 uncultured Candidatus Nitrosopelagicus sp.
ATGTTAATGAAAATAATGATGTTGATATCAAGATGACCATGACAACACAGGGTTGTCCACTACATGAAACAATGGTTGACGATGTTAAAAGATATACCAAAAAAGTCTCTGGAGTAAATAATGTGAATGTGGAAATTGTCTGGGATCCACCTTGGACTATGGATAAAATGTCAGATGAGGCAAAAGCAATGATGAAAAAGATGGGCTCTCAAAATTCTCCAGCACCAATTAATTATGAATTAGCAATGCCACAAGGAGTAGGAAATTTAGTTAAACAGGAGGATGGCTCAATGGTTTTAGCTAATGAACATGAGCAGGGGTTTATGGTAAATGATGCAATAATTGAGTTTTGGAAGTCATGTAATGGAAAACGCAAAGTAACTGAGCTTGTAGAAATTTTTGCCCAGCAAACAGGTCTACAGCGAACCCAAGTTGAAAAAGAAGTTATACAGTTAATCAAACAGTTACACGAAGGCGGTCTTCTGTTGATTCCTGATCAAAACAACACGCCGAATGTAGAATTTAAAAAATCAGACTAAATTTCTTTTATTTCTGTTATTGTTGCCTGAACCGAATCCATCTTTATTATTGCACGTTTTTCATTCCATCCTAGAGCAACATACCAATCTCCTGCATCACCGTCATATTTTGTCTCAAGAGTTGTGATATCTTTAGATTCGACTTGATAGTTTTTGATAATTCCAGATGTAGCAAGAGATATTGCGTCTTTTTCAGTCTTTAATCTCCTATCCATTAATCCAATGCCAGGGCTCATATCATATGATAAAAAAAACAGCTAATATACTTGATTATTATTCAAAGGGCCCGATGGGATTCGAACCCACGGCCTGGTGGTCCGAAGCCACCCGCTCTATCCAGGCTGAGCTACGGGTCCAAAAAAATAAGCATTTAACCTGTCTAAATATCTGTCTTATTGATGAAGATCTCAAACAAAGTTGCTGGTGTTGAATATGCAATTCGGGATATTGTTTCAGCTGCAAGAGAAATTGAACAACAAGGAAAAAAAGTTGATTACCTTAACATAGGTGATCCTGTACAATTTGGTTTTCAGCCACCAGATAATGTTAAACAAGCACTAGTTGATGCTATTAATAGTGGCAATAATTTTTACGCACAGTCTGAAGGACTACCAGAACTGTTAGATGAGATTGCAAAAAAAGAGAACTCCAAGGGATTATCCATAAGTTCAGAAAATGTGATAGTTACAAATGGTGTATCTGAAGGGCTAGATATGGTAATATCTTCAATTGTTGAGGATGGCGATGAGGTGTTACTACCAGGTCCGTATTATCCTCCATATGCATCCTATGTCAGACTACATGGTGGCAAACCAATAGAATTTGCCGTGAACTTACAGAATTCTCAACCAGATATTGATGATATAAGATCAAAGATTACGGCAAAGACGGTTGCGATATGTTTAATCAGCCCTAATAATCCGACTGGTTTGATATTTGATGAAAACTCTCTTAAACAAATTGTAAACATAGCAAATGAACATAATTTGTACATCATTTGTGATGAGATTTATGATAAAATTGTGTTTGATCAAAAATTTACTGGAATTGGTAAGGTTGCTGGAGATTCACCCGTCATAATTCTAAATGGTTTCTCAAAAGTTCATTTGATGTCAGGATGGCGTATTGGATATATTGCATTTAATGATTCATCACAACTTGACAGTATAAGAGAAAATTTACCAAAACTTGCAAGAGTTCGTATATCTACTAACCTTCCTGTCCAACATGCTGCACTAGAATCATTACGTGGGCCACAAGATTATATTTCAGAATTTGTTTCTGAGTTAAGAACACACAGAGACTATGTAATTAAGCGTCTTAATTCAATGAATAATATTTCTTGTTCTAGTCCTCAGGGTGCATTTTATGCCTTTCCAAAAATTGAAAATAATACATATGCTACTGACAAGGATTTTGCATTGGAATTACTAAAACAAAAAGGGGTGTTAACAGTTCATGGTTCAGGTTTTGGAACTCGGTATGGAAGCGGTCATTTTAGAATCGTCTACCTTCCAAATATGGAGATTCTCGAGTCATCTATGGATAAAATTGAGGATTTTGTTCGTTAGTACTTCCAAACAGCATATTTCTTAGGCATAATCTCAATTATACAGTCTGTGTCATCTAGTAGTTCTTTAGCAGATTTATTATTTAGATTCTTGAAGTACCGCAAAAGAATTTTCTTTTCTAATCGTGAGACTATTTGAGCATCTTTGATCAATTTGGCATTTCCTTGTCCCATAACACCAAAGATGTTAGGTGCATTTACACCAACATCAACACAAAAGCTTACTTTCTTGTGAGTTTTGATATTTTTTGCCTTTTCAGTTTTTGTGTTGGTTCCAATGTAAATTTTATTTGTACTGTACATATACCAAACAGGTACAATATGTGGAGTATCTGTTTTATCAACAGTTGCTAGATGTAAAATTTTTTGTTTTTTTAGAAATTCAGTTAGCTTTGACATTTGTTTTCCTGTATCCTAATCCAATCATTATACAGCCAAAGATAATCATTGCTACAGAAAATTTTTCATTTGTAATTTCTGGTCCAACCAAAAAATCATAGAAAAATCCTGGACTCCAGAGAATCATATTTCTTATGATAATAACCATAGCCATAACAATAAACAACACTCCCATGGCTGTGAACCAATTTCTTCCACGACGTGAATATTCGTGACTCATAGTAACACTATTTCTTCTATTAAATTATCTTAATTCCAGGATTTTTCATTTTGTTTCGAATCATTGCATTAAGTAATAATGGCGTAGACATTTCAACAAGATATGCAAGTGTACCAGGTCCAAGATATATTGGTCGCAATCCTTCTATTTCATTTATCAAACCATTGACTATTTCAACAGATTCTTTATTGTCTCCCACAACAAAGATATCATAATCTAATGTTAGAGTTGGGTTGATAAGTTTCTTTTCAGAGATTACATGAAATGCAGAAACTAATTTTGTTTTATCTTTCATATGCTTTTCAACCGTCTGATGTGCAAATGGTTTGTTCTCTTTAATTGCAACACATTCAAAACCTGTATCAGTTTTTGTCATTGGTACTATAGGTGAAACTACCACACATTCATCATTAATTTCTGGCAAAATTTGTGAACAGATAGAATCTATATTATCATATGGAATAGATAAGATTAGAACTTGTGAGTCTTTTGCGACTGAGATATTGTCTTTTCCTGTAATAGTTCCATTTATTTCTCCGTATGCCTCAACAACTTCAGTTGTAT
>CAZBHD010000004.1:0-3490 GCA_964491985.1 uncultured Candidatus Nitrosopelagicus sp.
GTTCGAAATGTTATGTGTAGTCCGCTATCAGGAGTTTGTGAAAAAGAAGTATTTGATGCAACACCATATGCATTAGGAGTAGCAAAATTCCTCTTACGTAATCCACTAAATCAAGCACTACCAAGGAAGTTCAAATTCAATTTCACATGCTGTGAGAAACATGGTATGATTAGAATAGTTGATGTTGGGTTACTACCACAAATACAAGACATTGATGGTCAAAAACAAAAAGGTTTCAAAATATTTCTAGGTGGTGGATTAGGAAATAGATCATTTATTGGCCACCAGTTAGAAGAATTTACTCCGGTAGAAGATCTTTTGTATACCTCAATAGCTGTCCTTCGAATATTTGATAGAATGGGTGATAGGAAAAATATGGCAAGAAATAGGATGAGGTATTTAGTAAACGATATGGGATGGGAGAAATTTCAGAATTTGGTATTAAAAGAAAGAGCATTGGTTAAAGCTACACAATCAGTGATTGTCAAACTAAGGATCGATGATGTCGAATCGGAAATTAAACGCTCGATTTCAGTTAACAATGAATCAGCGTCTATTCCAGATGGATTTGCAAGGTGGAAACAGACTAATGTGGTACAACAAAAGCAAACTGGTTATAATTCAGTCTTTATTGGATTAGAATCCGGTGATATTACTGCAGATCAATTACGTGAAGTTGCAGATCTAATCTATGAGTTTTCAGGCGAAGGAGTTGCACGTAACGGCTTTACACAAAATATCGTTCTACGATATGTTCATGATGACGATTTGGCTAATTTGTATTCTAGATTAATAGAATCTGCATTAGCAAAGAGTGGATCACTAACAATGGCATCGGCAGTTGGATGTTCAGGAACCACATCATGTAATCTTGCATTAACCAATTCACATAGACTTGCAAAAGAGGTTCAGAGAAAATTCTTAGAACTTAACTTAGATGAGGATGATGACTTGAGGGACTCTTCCATTAAGATTAGTGGTTGTCCAAACTCCTGTGGTCAACACCAAATTGCAACAATAGGATTCTATGGTGGTGGAAGCCGGTTAGGTAAGGACATGTATCCAAATTATACAATGTCACTTGGCGGAAGATTTGACAGTGATGCGATGTTAGGACATCATACGGCACGCGTCCCTGTAAAAAGAGTAATCCCGGTAATTCTAAAAATTATAGAGTTATTCAAGCAGTATAAACAACCTGACGATACATTAGATAAGTGGATACATCGTATAGTATATGGTAACGAATCATCAGAGATTAAATCTGTTGAGGACATTAAGAAAATTATTAATCCATTATTAACTCCCCCAACAAAACAAGATGATGCCGACTTTTACATGGATTATGGTAGTGATACTAGTTACCATACAATAACTGGTAAGGGTGAATGTGCTGCATGACAGATACACCAATAATCGATCATGACTCATTAAGAGAAGAGATCAAAAAAAATAATGTTAGATTAATTGATGTTCGACGAGAGGAAGATTACAAGCTCGGTCATATTATAAATTCTGTGAATCTCCCATTAGCAAAACTTCTCAATGATGACAGTCCAGAAAATATAGCAAAAATTGCAGGAGATCTTGGAATTAGTGATGAAACATCAGTAGTCGTCTATGATGATACATTTGGTGCATTATCATCTAGGATTGTATGGGCATTACAATACATTGGTCACAATGACGTTAAATTATTGGGTGTAACGTTTTCACTATGGAAAGAACTTGGTTTAGAGATTAGTACTGAGGTTCCGGAAATTGAACAGTCTACACATTCCATAAATCTACGTCCAGAAATAATGGCTACTGCTGATTATCTTGAAAAAGTTAAGGACAAAGAGAATGTTGTGATAATTGATAATAGAGAGAGACTTAACTTTTTAGAGCAACACATCCCCGGAGCCATAAATATTCCATATAGAACATTGGCTACTGATGGAAAGATCATTAGAACTAAAGAAAGCATGCGTAATTTACTAAAAAACAGAGGAATATCAGAAGATGCAGAGATAATTACATACTGTGGAAGTGTTGGAACTCTTTCAGGTCTTGCATATTATGCTTTGAAATCCATTGGTGTTCCAAATGTCAAGTTATACGTTCACTCGTTTAAAGAATGGAAAAGTCTTGAAAAACCAATTGCTAAACAAGAGAACGCTAGTTATTGGGATCTTTCAGGCGAATAAGTAATTTATATACAATTTTTTCTGATTATTACACATCCGATAAAAAATGAAAGATATCAATGAGATAATGCCAAAAGTACCTAACATGAAATGGGGGGCTCTTCTAAACAAAAAACCATCAAGCAAGAAAATTCAGGATCTAAATAACCTCTTTCCACATAATGGAAAATGGCATACCGTCTTTGAAGAAAAAGATGTTGCATATATTGACGGCATTCCTGTTTTTAAGAAGGATAAAGATATCTGGACTTAAATTAATTTTGTGGTACACTAGTTCGAAGTTTTTTCGTGACTTTAATTTCTAAATTTTCTAGAAATTCAAGCATTTTTTTCTTGTTATCGATAATGAAATCTGCTCCTTTATCATTTAATCGAACCTTATAGAGTCGTATTTCTCTATGCTCGTCTAAGAATTCTTCAATCATTTGCTCACCAAATTTTGTAGGCTCAATGAACATTTCAAACACATCAATTAATTTTGTAACATCTTCTTTTTCAACAGATGTCTTAGCAGTTTGTATAGCTATTCCAATTTCTTTCAGATTTTTTACTGGCGCCGTGAGTTTTTTTGTTGTTGGTCCTAGCAAGCCACGTTTCTTTTGACCTAGTTTTTTAGCCATTTCTGGTATTAGATCATAGACATCAATCATTGATCTTAAGTCCTGTCTTTTTTGGTTTTTCACAACAAGTCCTTTTAGAATTAACTCATTTAATGATTTTAATGCATCCTCTTTACTCAAAAATGTTGTCCAGACAATAGCACCTATTGTGTGATAACCTTGTCTTAGAGATTCAATAACAACAACTTCAATAATATTTTTGAAACCCTCTTCGGCTCTTACATTTACAAAGTCTTTATCCTTTACCGCCTTTCTTGCATTTTTAACATCAATCTCAATCGAACGTTTTAGTGCATCAATGGACTCGGTAATTTGATTTAACATTGAGAGATAACATGCTTTGTTATACCATGCCATTGCATATGTTGGATCGGAGTCAATTGCTTTTTCTACACAGTCTAATGCTTTAGCATAGTTTTTCTTTTCGTAGTTGACCAGTGATTTTAGATTCCATCCCTCCGAATTTGTGATGTCAATATCCAACACTTTATCATACACTCTCATTGCCTCGGTGTAGTCTTCTAAGTGAAATCTCGAATAACCTAATTTTAGTAATGCATCAACGTCATTTGGATCAGCTCTCAAAAGCATCTCAAAATCTCTACATGCTTCTTCTAACTTCTCATCAGCCATATGCAGAATACCTTTTTTGAAAAGCCGATTACGTTGATAGTCTGCATT
>CAZBHD010000005.1:0-5091 GCA_964491985.1 uncultured Candidatus Nitrosopelagicus sp.
TTGAAAAATTCATTGGTCCAGAAACTGAAGTTGTTGGAACATACGAAATGGATCCTCTTGGAATGGGTCCTGTTACTATGACATTTACATTTGGTAGAAAGCAAACATCATACGATGAATTTTACTGTGCAGATCTTCATCGTAGAATCAATGCAGCAAAGAAAAAAAATGGCAGTCATGCCAAAGTTATTGCTGGTGCATCAGGAACTTGGCAGTATAATTATGCTCCAGAAAAAATTGAAGAGTATGGTCTTTATGCAATATTAGAAGGTGAGTTAGGAGGAATAGCACCTGAAATTGATGGTAATGCTGGTCGGTTCTTTAATTATTTGATTGATGGTCAATTTGAAAACATGGATCCTTTTAGAAAAAGAAAAGATTTCAAAGTTAATGTTAAAGAATTCAAGCGTGGCGAGAAAACTATTCATGGAAGATTTGTTAACTTTTGGGATAGACCAGAATTAGATGAGATACCAGAAATTGTAGAACCAAGTATGCATGGAATGGTTGAAGTGATGCGAGGATGCGGTCGTGGTTGTAAGTTTTGTGATGTAACATTAAGATCACTTAGATATTATTCACCAGAAAAGGTCAAGAAGGAAATTGAAGTTAACATAAAGAAAGCTGGAATGGATAGAGCGTGGATTCATAGCGATGATATTTTTGTTTATGGAATGGATATTCATACTTCAAAAAATATGGAACCAAATCGTGATGCATTAGAGGAATTATTTACTGCTATAATGTCCACCGGCGTGGCTCACACAAATCCAACCCATGGAACATTATCAGGCGCAATTGCAGACGAGAAGTTAGTTCCAAATCTTTCAAAAATTATAAACGCAGGACCAGATAATTTGACAGGAATACAATGTGGCTTTGAAACTGGTAGCATTAGATTAATTGAAAAATATGCAGATAGAAAACTTGCCCCCTATATGCCTGAAGAATGGCACTGGGTAGTTAAAGAAGGTGTAAAGACACTAAATGAAAACTATTGGGTTCCTGCATTCACTCTTATCATGGGTCTAGATAATGACGAACAGCCAGAAGATGGTTGGGAAACAATCAGACTGATTAGTGAATTAGAGCAAGAACAGCCAGAGAGTATGTTTACTGCAACCCCGTTAACATTTGTTCCAATTGGTTTATTGGAAAAATCAGAGTTTTATGATATGGGCCAAGATTCAGATCCTACACAGTTAGGTGTGATGTACAAAACCTGGCAACACAACTTCAAGTATGGCATTAAAAAATTCATGACTAAAACTGGCAAACATGGTAGAGGTTCTTCTGTTAAAAAGATGGCATTCAATGGTTTAGCTAGATCTTTAGGCGGTGTACCTCTTACGGCAATGGAGAAATATGCCAGACGAAAGGGTCGTGAACATGAAAGAGTTATTGAAAAAATCAAGGCTCAATATTGGTAAATTCCAAATACATAAATTCACTATTTTTTGAAATAAATCATGCCAACACACGGTTCGCTTACCAAAGCAGGTAAAGTTCGAGGTCAGACACCTAAAATTGAGGGAAGAAAGATTGTTGGAACTAACGCCAAACTTAGAAACAAGAGTAATTTTAGAAAAAGACTTGTTCTAACTAAATTACCAGGACAGAATAAGGCAAGTGCAAAACGAAGAAGACATTAATTTTTCAAAATTTTGATTTATTGTAAAAAGTAGTCAAACGACACCTTTATAGACATGAGTACCGTACGATACGGTATGGCTGAAGAATTAGAGTTAAGATTGGATAGTTTAGCAGGCGTTGGACCAGTAACCACTAGAAAACTAAATGATGCAGGGGTTCATAGCATAATGGATCTAATTGTTAGAGGTCCAGTAGAAATATCAGAGTTGACAGGCATGGATATTGACACATCTGGAAAATTAGTTGAAAAAGCAAGAGCAGGTCTTGTAGAAGGAGGATTGATATCAAAAGACTTTATCAGTGCAAGTGAATTATATAAGAAACGACAAAGTATAGGAAAGATTACTACAGGAACTGAATGCCTTGATAATCTATTTGAAGGTGGTGTAGAAACCCAGGCACTAACTGAAGTTTATGGAGAATTTGGATGTGGAAAGACACAATTCTGTCATACAATGTGTGTGCAAGTTCAAAAACCAAAAGAAGAAGGCGGTTTAGAGGGTGGAGTACTTTACATAGATAGTGAAAACACTTTCAGACCTGAAAGAATAGTATCTATAGCAAACATAAATGGACTAGATCCAGAACGCGTTCTTGATAACATAGTAGTTGCACGAGCATACAACAGCTCACATCAGATGTTAATACTTGAGGAAGCTGGAAGTATGATCAAAGAGAATAACATTAAACTAATAATTTCTGATTCTGCAGTTGGATTATTTAGATCTGAGTATCTCGGAAGAGGAACTCTTGCAGCACGTCAACAAAAACTCAATAGATATGTTCATCTACTGGTACGATTGGCTGAAACGTATAACTGTGCCGCACTTGCTACAAACCAAGTTATGTCATCACCTGACCAATTCTTTGGTGATCCAACAAAACCAATAGGTGGAAATGTTGTTGCACATACAAGCACATACAGAGTTTACTTTAAAAAATCTGGGAAGAAAAGAATTGCCAGAATGGTTGATAGTCCACATCATCCTGAGCAGGAAGTTATATTTGCGCTTGGTGAAAGTGGTGTAGCTGATCCAGAAACAGATACGAAGAAAAAGAAGACCACAAAGACAGTATCAAAACCAAGTGATACTATAAAACCTGATGCAGAGCCTGAAAAAGTAGAAAGCGATGTATTAGATACCGAATCTGTAGATTCTGAGTAAGTGTTAAAATAAGGGCAAACTGTCAATTTTTCTGATATGGCAACAAAAAAGACATCTGGTCGTTCCCATGGATTTAAGCATAAATCAAGATCTGTGATGACAAAAGACGCACCACGTGGGGTATCTTTTATGCTTAGAGAATACAATGTGGGTGACAGGGCATTAGTAACAATTGATCCTAGGCAACACAAAGCACTTCCACACAGACGATATCATGGAAAAGTGGGAATTGTTAAGGAAGTTGGCCGAAGAACTGTGATATTGAACGTCAAACTAGGCGACAAAACAAAAACCTTAATCACTAGATTAGATCATATCAAACCATTCGGTGTGTAAAATATGGAAAATGTAAAAAAGAAACAAGCTGTATCGATATCTGAAGTTAAGGAATTACTTCAAAGTCAAGAACCTGACACAATGGATCAAATACAGAGATGGACTTTTGACTATGCTTCAAAATTTGCTAAATTTGATGCAGATACTGCTAAAAAAATGAAGCAAGAATTAGTAAAAGACTGTGGTCTTACAGAAGAAGAGGCGGTAGAATTAATCAACATCTGCCCTAAGACAATGTCAGAATTACGTTCTTTTACATTTGGATGGAAAAAACTAATTTTGTCTGAGACATTAGAAAAAATATTAAAGATCATTAAGGATAACTCCTGACTATCTGGTGATATTTTTGGAAAGGGTAAACACCCAACTAAGAAAGTATGAGGAGTATGCATATGTTTTAGATTTTACTGCATTAGGAAAATCAAAAACTGTACGCGGTCGTGAGGGAGTTATTGTTACCGCACTTGGTGAAGAACGGTTAACGTTGTTAGAGATCTTGGGCGTCGAAGACTCTACTTTTGAAGTCGGTGAAAAAATATACATTGGTAAAGAAGGCAGAACAAAGGTTCAGTCTGTCTTAGGTAAGCTTGATTATGAGATGATCACAGGTTCTGCACAAAGTGAACTGGACAACGTTGTAAAGACAATTGTAACAGAAAATGAACCAAGATTTGTTGACTACGTAAATAATGCACAGCCACTAACACCACGAAAACATTCACTTGAATTAATACCTGGAATTGGCAAAACATATCTTAAATTAATAATAGAACAAATTAACCAACAAAAATTTGTAAACTATAAAGACATGGAAGACCGTGCGGGATTAAAAGAACCGGTAAAGCATCTTTCAAAAAGAATTCTCGAAGAAATTGCAGGAGAAACACAATTTAGATTATTTGTCAAACGATGAATAAACGAAAAAACCTTGGACAGCACTTTTTAACCTCACCATCCATTGCAAAATTCATAGTAAGCACGCCTAAAATCACAAAAAATGACATAGTTTACGAAATTGGGACTGGAAAAGGAATACTTACACCACTTCTCTGCCAACGTGCAAAACATGTTTTCACAACTGAGATTGATAAAAAACTGTATAATGATGCAACACAAAATTTCTCAAAATTCACAAATCTTACTATAAAGAAAGGCAATGGATTCAAAAATGAACCTAAATTTGATATTTTTGTATCTAATCTTCCCTATTCAAAAAGCAGGGTGGCTATACAATGGCTTTTACAAAAAAGGTTTTCATGTGCAATGATCATGGTTCAACGTGATTTTGCCGAGAAACTAATGACAAATTCCACAAAGGAGCGACGTGCAATTTCAGTTTTGTCTCAATATGGATTTAATATGAAAATAGTAAAAAAAGTAAATAACACAAATTTTTCTCCTAGACCAAAAGTTGATTCTGTGATTCTGCAAATAACACAAAATCATGTGGTATCAAAGGAGTTAATTGAAACAATAAACAAGATATTCTCGTATAGAAGAAAAACTATACAAAACATTGCCAAAAACTTTGGCACTACAGTAAAATCTGATGGGAGATTAGAGGACATGGATAACAATGAAATTATCAAACTTGCAAAAAAAATTAACAGAATCTAACCCATATCAGCCTGCTGAAGATACGTTTTTTTTAGCAGATCACATAGAAAATGAGAAAGGTGAGACAGCACTTGACATTGGCACAGGTTCTGGATTTTTAGCAAAAATTCTTTCTAGTTCTTTTAGTCTAGTTATTGGTACTGACATAAACATTAATTCTTTAAGGCAACAGTCTGCGCCAATTGGAAATAGGATTTGTTGTAATGCCGCTGATGTATTTTCAAAAAAATTTGATTTAATCATATGCAATCTGCCATATTTGGCAACGGACGAGATAATTGATCCTGCAACTGATGGTGGTCTGGATGGATTTGAGATA
>CAZBHD010000006.1:0-6064 GCA_964491985.1 uncultured Candidatus Nitrosopelagicus sp.
TGCCTTGATGTAAAAGGAAAAAACATCGATGTCATCCAGATTATTCAAAAGGGATAGCGATGCAAGATCCAAATCCACTACCATGGGGTGCACAAGATAGATTTCAGGCTCATTTTATTGTTAGAAAAAATGATGTTGAAAGTCCACTAGACTATACTGCACGCACAGTATTATCAACCAATGGGTATTTTGGTTCAAAGAAAATTACTGGTATTACATGGAATGGTGGTAAAATTGCTGAGGTGCTTAACTCAGACAAATCACTAACTGAAATGATCGTCAACCAATCACCAGATGACGCAGTAATCACTGTTGAGCCTACTAATGAGTGAATAAGGATTTATGGAAAATGGAAGAATGGTTTTGAGTTTGGTGTATCAAAAGAATTGTTCAAGATATATGATACTATTGCACGTCATCTAAAGAAATTTTCTGGAATTAAAACCTCTACAGCAAAAACAAAAAAGCAAGAGGCTAAGTCTGATCCTGGCGCAGAATCTAGTAAAAAAACAGTAGAGTCAGTAAAGATCAAAGGCGCAATGCCTAAAGGTTGGAAATAATCTAAGCCTTCCACCAATCTAATGCAATATAATCAGTCTTCTTTGAGTTAGGAATTGCTAGTATGAATTGTTTTTTTACACTTGTAGCTAATCTACCAGCTAATACAATATCTGTTGATGAAATATTTTCATTTCTATTATACACCTGTACTAGGAAAGGTGCGTGATCAATACCAGGACCTTTTTGATATACTGCAAAATCACATCCAAATTTTATTCCCGGATTCACAATGTATCCTTTTTCCCTAAAATCATTATACACTTGAAATTTCTTATCAAAATTGTAATGGTGTTCTTTACAAATTTTTAGCATTGCATTAATTGTAATCTTTTTTTTATTTTTAAAAATTTGAATTTTTGATTTTATCATCAAGTAATACCCTTCAATTAAATCTAAAATCAGTGGAACGTCGATTTCATTGTGTTTTGGTTTAGAAATACCAATGGGTTTTCCATAATAACCATTGCTGAATAATTTATTTGCGTCTGCTATATCCCAAATTATTAATCTGTTTTCAATTAATTCGCTTTTCAATTAGAGACTCAATGCCAAAAGTATGAATGAATCTGAAACTTCTTGACATTTGTCAGCCATTTCTTCAATTCCCTCAATAGTGTCTTTCATCAATAACATTTCTTTTGTTGTTGGAATATCAAGTGATTTTAGTACCATTTTTCTATATTTGATATCAATCTCGCGTTCAATTTTTTGTGTGTCTTGTGCTAATTCTATAGATTTTGCAGAATCTGTATTGAGACTTCGAATTATCTCATTTAGCTTATAGATTTCATCGACAACAAGTTCGATTAATTCAGTTAAATCTTTATCAAGTTTTGAATTTTTGAGTGTTGATGGTTTGATACTTGAGAGTTTGAAAGCAATACCTGTAATATATCCAGCAATCTCATCCATCGTATAGGATGTATTAAGAAGATTTTCTCGATTAAGAATAAGCCCACCAACATCAGCAACATCACGAGTAATTTTACGTCTTAGAGTTTCAACCTCCTCTTCCAATGTAGAAATTTGTTCTAGTGTATCTTTAATCTCATTTTTATCTTTTTTAACAATAAGTTCTGGAAGTGTGGAAAGGCTTCTTCCTGCATTTAGTATTCTATTAATCTCATCTTGCAATACTGCAATAGCTTTTCGTTTGGCTTGAACTTCTAACTCCCCACTATACATAACGAGATTTTTGTTTCTATGATACTGTTAATTAATGCTTGCCTGATGTTTCGTGGCTAGTATATCTAAATAGACTTTTTTTGACTTTTATACAAAGCAATCACTTCATTGTCAGTGGAAGCATCCTCTACATTCTTTTCGGACCGAATTTTTCCAGTAAATTTAGGAAATCTAAGTGCAAGACCACTTTCTTTTCTAAGAGCATTAAAACCAGTTTTGTGAATAGGGCTTAATGTAATCTCCGACGCAACAATTTCAATAACTAGGTGTGGGTCAAACCAAACATCTGCATTCATGTCACTTTCTACTTTTGAATTTTTCTTTATCGTTACATTTGGTGAAAGTATTTGATATAATTGATCTAAACTTTCATCAGTGAATCCAGTGCCTACTTTGCAGATACTTGAATAACTGTCATTTTCGGAGTTGTAAGTTGCGAGTAGAAGTGTTCCATATCTTCCAGTCCTTCTTCCTTTACCAAAAAACGCTCCAATAACAATAAGATCTAAACTGTCACCTAATTCGTTTTGATATTCACGTTTTAGTTTTAACCAATTATTACCACGCATTCCTGCTCTATATGATGATTGGAGCATTTTTAGCATTAATCCTTCACAACCTGAATTAATTGAATTTTCTAAAATCTCTAAAACATCTATTTTATTTTTGATAATTGACATTGGAATGACTTTAGCAAATTTATCGTCTTTTACAATTTTTAATAGATTTTTACGTCGTTCTAAATATGGCAGATCAATCATTTTCTTTCCATCCAAATACAAGACATCAAAAAAATTCACTGTGATGGGATATTCAGACACAGCTTTTTCTACTTTGTATTTTCTCCGTCTGTGCATTAACTCTTGAAATGGTAAAAAATTGCCAGTATCCTCATTTATTGCTACTACCTCTGCCTCCAAAATACATTCGTCACAAATCAATATGTTAGGAATTTTTTCAACAATGTCAGGATAATACTGTGTTATCTTTTCTAAACTTCTTGAAAAAATAATTATTTCATTTCCTTTTTTGTGAATTTGTGCACGTTCTCCATCAAGTTTGTATTCAGCAGCAAATTCACACTGAAATTTTTTAATCGCATCTTCCTCACTTTTTACTCTATCAGCAAGCATTGGTCTCACAGGATTAAACACTGAAATTTCAAATTTTTTCACTCCATCAATACCTTGTTTTGCAACAATTTCAGATACGTAACCAAGATCACTAGAAACATTGTAAGCATTTTCAATTAGTTCTCGATTATCTTTTTTCCCTGTGTATGTAATTGCAAGTGCATCCATCAGTGTATTTTCTGCAATACCAAGTCGAAGTGTTCCCAATAGAATTTTTAAAATGAATTTTGATTCATTTGTTGTCGCATCATTTAGTAGACTTGATATGTATTTTATTTTCATATCTTGAGAACGTCTACCTTCAAGTTTTGCGATTTTAAGTAATGTATCATAAACTCTTTCTAACGTTATACTTTCCGCAGTAAATGTAGTCTGTGTTTTTTGTTTTAGTATGTTGGCAGCAGTTATTCCGAGGTCACCGCCAATTTTGTAATCATCTTCAATTTTTTTTATTGCTATTCCCGCTGATTTTGATATTGATTTCATTGCAAGTTTTTCTGCAATTCCTAATTCAACACCCTCAAAATTTGGTCTTAGCTTACCCTGTATCAGATATACAACTTTGGAAATTATCTCGATTGGTGTACTTTTCAATAATTCAACTAAGATTTCAGTAAGTTCTAGACGTTTTGTGGTGTTCTCCATCCTACTAAAAAACTCTGCAAGTTCTGCAAATTTCATAATTATTGAGAAGTATTAAGAGTTTGAATAAGTTTTGTTCTAAATATATCGAAAAATAACTTTCTTTTTATCTTCTTTTAATTCAGAGACTAGTGCAAAATTGCTTAGTGGGTAGTTTTCTTTGTATTGCTTCATGAAACTCCAAGCAACGTCATGATTCTTGAACTCTGTTCGCACTCCAGGCATTACAGTCTCATTCCCATAAACATCAAAACAAACTATGGAATATGCTTTTGGTTTTTTATGAGGTCTTGCTTTTAGGAACCATGCTAATGCAAAGACAAATGCAACTCCTAGTATCATCCACGCTCCAATATCCTTAAACACTGGCCAGAATAAGTTTGGAATACTAACTCCAAATAGGTCTATCATAAAGTGTGAAAATGCTGTAACTGCCACACCAGTAATGGTCAGTGTACTAAAAATGGCAAAAATATTTTTCAAGGCTATCTTTATATCAATATGCATTTGATTTAATCTTTTTTGTAGGCTTAACACTTAGTCAGGATCTTCATAGTTTTCTTTTCGGCCGTCTGATTTTGTATCTGATTCCATGGCTTCCATTTTACTTTTTAATACATCCATTCTAGCCTTGTAGCCTTCTGCATATTCTAATTCATCAGGCACTAATGTTGCTGGGTGTATGAAACCTTGTCTTCTCATGTCTAGTGCCTTTTTCGTTGCTAATTCTCTAACATAATCCCAGTCCGGCGTTGAAAATCCATCAAATGGACCTGTAAATTTACCATGATGCATACTGAATACCAGTGCTTCAACAATTGGAATACAAAAGTCGATTGTCGCTGCAGAATTTAGTTTTACAGGCATTAATGGCATGTTATGACTTCCTCTGGTGTTTCCTGCAACAAAATGTGGATAATTAAACACACTTCCAGCTTCTTCAGTAGCTGGAAACATTTTTTGTGTTCTAATAAGGCACACAGGATCATCTTTTCCGACATATGTACCTGCAATATTATGTAGCCGATCAGTTGATGCATCCATTATTGGTTCACCATCTTTTGTTGTAATAGATGATATCACGTATCTACCTGGATACATTAACGCTGCTTCTAAAGTTGGTTTATCTTCCCATAACGATAACTTTGCAATTGATGCTTCTTCTACATCCATTACATAAAAGATAACACCCTTAGCAAGAGATTTGTTTACAATTAAGCCGGTATTACTGAGTGAATCTACAAACAATCTATACATTGGATAGTTAAAGGCACCAGGCTCTGTTTTGTCTGCCGCAAATACTGTAAATGCCTCATTTGGTCGTTCTTCAAATTCTAATTCTGCAACTCCTGGACCCATACCTTTGACATTTCCTGAAAAAGAATCCTTAAGCAGATCTTGGCCAGCACCATAGAGACCTTCTTGCTTCGCTACCTCAGTTCCCGCCTCAAATGCATCCCATGCTAGTTTATGAATTTGCTCATTATCAGTTCCTTTAGTATGACTCATAACAATATGAACATCATCACCACAATATCCAATATAATGATCCAATAAAAGATCGCTAGAGTTTTCTACAGTATTTCTTACTGCAGCTAATAGTCCATCACTAGGTTTTGTATGACCACCAATTCCACCTACATCTGCTTTTATGACAGAGACAGTAATTTTCATGATTTGTCTTTTGTCATCTTTGATTTATACTATTACGTCCAAATGTAGAATTGTTAATGATCTAAAAATTGGAAAAAAAACAGTAAAAATTTCAAAAAAATCAAAATCCTAATAAAGCCCATTTCACACGAAATCTCAATGGCAGATAAAGCACACCTGAACATGATCATCACAGGTCATATTGATAATGGTAAATCCACTACAATGGGTCACTTTTTGATGGATTTGGGTGTAGTTGACGAAAGAGCAATTGCCCAACATGCAGAAGAGTCTGAAAAAACTGGAAAGGGTGACACCTTCAAGTATGCCTGGGTAATGGATAATATCAAAGACGAACGAGAAAGAGGAATCACAATAGACCTTGCTTTTCAAAAATTTGAAACTCCAAAATATTTCTTCACATTAATTGATGCTCCTGGACATAGAGACTTTATCAAAAACATGATTACCGGTGCATCTGAAGCGGATGCTGCAGTTCTCGTACTTTCTGCAAAGGAAGGTGAAACTGACACTGCAATTGCTCCCGGCGGACAAGCCAGAGAACATGCTTTCTTATTAAAGACTCTTGGTGTCGGCCAACTTATTGTTGCAATTAATAAAATGGATGATAGTAAATTCTCTGAAGATGCATATACTGCAGCAAAAGCAAAAGGAGAACAATTAGTAAAATCTGTAGGTTATAAATTAGAAAATGTTCCATTTATTCCAGTTTCTGGATGGACTGGTGACAATTTAGTTAAAAAATCTGAAAACATGCCATGGTACAAAGGCAAAACATTGTTAGAAGCATTTGATGACTTTGTAGCACCTGAAAAACCAATTGGTAAACCACTACGTGTTCCAATTCAAGATGTTTATTCAATAACTGG
>CAZBHD010000007.1:0-5035 GCA_964491985.1 uncultured Candidatus Nitrosopelagicus sp.
GAACGAGATAAGCCAGTCATTCTATCACTGGTATCCAAATAATGATGACGTTGCATATGGCTATGACGATACCATACAATGGAAGTATGTTTCTGGATACACAACAAATGCTGACTATTCTGAACTAACAAAAGACAGAATCTCAATCTCTGTTGGTGATTTAATCCATGAAGCATCCACATCATCTGAAGATAGATTGGTTGTCTCATTTACAGCCACATTTGAGGATGTGATGTCAAAATCTAACATCAAAGTAAAGATGGCAGATTATGATGGACTATACAACACAGTTACACTTCCATTCACGATACAGGTAGGAAATCCTGATGCAACATTTGAAGATGTGATGGGCAAACATCCAGGTTACAAATTCATACCATTTCTGATTGACTCTAAAGCACTCGAATCCATCCAACGATGGACTGACCCATCAAGTGAAATGACTGACGAACAATTTACACAACTACTAGGTATACAAGAAACTGAATTACCATCTTGGGTCAAAAACAATCTTGCACAATGGGTTATCGAAGATAAGATTAACCTTGCTGTAATGATAATTGCAATAGAACATTTGATAAATTTAGAATAATCTATTGGGGTTCTATTGTAGCAGGTGGTTTACTCGAGATTACATATGAGACCCAAGTAACTTCTTCAATCTCATTTGTAATTCTATTACTAATTTTTTCTAATACACCATCTGGTAATCTTGTCCAATCTGCGGTCATAGCATCAATTGAATCAACGACTCTCACAGTAACAATTCGTCCATATTTTCTCTCGTCGCCAACTACACCAACTGCTTTGTCGTTTCCTACTGCTGCATAGGCTTGCCACACTTTATCATAAAGTCCGGCTTCCCATAATTCTTCTTCAACAATCTTGCTTGCCTTTCTTGAGATTGATAGTTTTGATGGCGTTATTTCTCCAATGACTCTTACTGCTAAACCTGGTCCAGGAAATGGATGTCTATTCAATAATTTTTCAGGGACACCAAGAATTTTTGCAATGTGGCGAACTTCATCTTTGTATAATTCCTTTAATGGCTCTAGGACTTGAAGATTCATCCAATCAGGAAGTCCACCTACGTTGTGATGAGATTTAATAACAGCTGCCGGACCTTTTGAGACTCCACTTTCAATTATGTCAGGGTACAATGTTCCTTGTGCAAGCCATTTGAAGGGACCTTTTTTTTCTGCAAAATCAGTAAATACTTTAATGAATTCTTCCCCAACAATTTTTCTTTTTTCTTCGGGATCTGCAATTCCTATCAATTTCGAAAGAAATTTTTCTCGTGCATCGATTTTATGGAAATTTAACGAAAAATTATTCTTGAACATGTTTTCTATCTCTTCAGATTCATTTAATCGTAATAATCCATTATCAACAAATACACCTGTTAGCCTCTCACCTATCGCCTTGTGGATTAATAGTGCTGTAACTGTAGAATCTATTCCACCACTTACACCACATAGTACATTTCCATCAATCTTTGATATTTCATCAACTGTTTTTTCAATAAAACCTTCCATTGTCCAATCTTGTTTTGCATGACAAACATTCAAAACAAAATTTTTGAGAATATTTGTTCCTTGTTCAGTATGAACTACTTCGGGATGAAATTGTATTCCAAATACAGTTTTGCTCTTGTTAGCAATTGCTGCTGCATGAGCTTTTTCTGTATGCCCTATAATTTCAAAATTTTCTGGAATTTCTTCAGCTTCGTCACCATGACTCATCCAAGCTCTGATCGTATCTCCAATACCATCCAATAGTTTTGATTCACCATTCATCATTAGTACAGATGAACCATATTCTTTGTTAGCTCGTTTTACTTTACCTCCAAACCTATCCACGATCAATTGATGTCCGTAACAAATTCCTAGTAGAGGTAATTCAGTATCAAAAATTTCTTTTTGTGGAAGTGGTGCATCTGAATTATAAACACTTGAAGGTCCACCCGAAAAAATTATTCCTTTTGGATTTTTTTGTTTTAATTCTTCCATACTAATATCAAATGGAACTAATTCAGCATACACTGAAAATTCTCTAATCCTTCTACATATCAGATGACTGTACTGAGAACCAAAATCTAAAACAACAATCTTATCCATATAATCACTTGGAAGAATTTTCTACCATTCGTGTTAATGACCAAGTTGCAGTATTGATGATTTCATCTATTCTCTCTTTTTGACGATAATTTTTTATTATAATTTCTCTGATGTCACTACCATTTTTGTTAATTATGCAGTCGATAACAGATTCCTGATTTATTTTTCCATCCTTGACAGCTGCATTATCATTTTTTTTCATTTCACCAATTATTCTTTCAATAAAAAATGTCTTTAATGGTGGAATTTCAGGCGTTAATCCAATTCCTTCTTCTAAGATTATTGACACTTGATCTGGTGTGACAAATGCATTTGCAATAACTTCTCCACCTTTATTGCCAACAATCTGTTTTTTGACTTCTAGTAAATCATCCCCACCTGTATCCAAAATGTCACGCTCCTGTTGCTTAGTAATATTTTTTGCAAGTGAAGATGCTTTCGTAAAACTTGATCCTTTTAAAACTACATCTAGTACATCCAAATTTTTTTGCAAAAAATCAATCTCGTCTTGATATTTTGTCATTTTTTCAATAATTGTCTCTTTTAGTTCTAACATCTTGCGAATTTGTTCATCAGTATTTGGCATATATCTAAGAAAGTAATTCGGTATTAAAACGCATTCTAAGTATTGATGATGTAGTCAAGGTCAACCAGATTGATCTTTTTGAAGCCTCTAATTGGTTTTGATGTGGTATAAAGTTCTGAACTAGATTTTGTGGCAAGCCACTCCAATAGTTTTTTTCCACAAGCGAGTTTTTTTAATTTTAGATTTCGATCTCTGATAACATGTTTTGAATATTTGCCAATCGTATTACCAAAATCCATTCCAAACAGAATAATTTTTTTGGCTTTGAAGTTTTCAGCAAGAAATACACATCTGTCGCCATCAGTAAATCCACCAAAGTTTTCCAATCGCCCAAATTTTACTGATTGTGTTGTGCCGAATTTATTTTTGAATTTTTTAGCAATATCTAACTGCTCTTTGTTATCACCGTGAGCATGTATGATGATTGGTATATTTGTACTAGCAATTTTTTTGATGCTTTTGATGTCACCATCAAGATCTGTCACTAAGACATTTGGTCTAATCTTATGTTTGATTAATGCCTGAACTGCACCATCAGCAACAATTTTTGTTACACTTTGATATTTTTTTATGACCGTTATTGTATCATCTAATGATGGGCCCGCGCCTATTACAAAAACAGTATTTCCAGAAACATTCTTCTTAATATTAGATGAGGAGATTTTTTTTGTAAGAATAGAGTTTAATTTCTTAGCGGACGCAATATCATCTGATTCCTTGTATCCAAATATACCTCTGATTTCACGATATCTAGTCTTCCAACCTCTTATTGTCATAAACTCAAATTAGATGACCTTGTCATAAATCATATGGCAAAATTAGGTAAATTGACAGTAGGGATTAAAAATAAACCAACGATTATGGGAATTATTAACATCAGTCCTGAATCATTTTATAAAAATTCCATAAAGATAACTAAATCAAAAATTTCTCAGACTGTAAAACAGATGGATGACGATGGTGCTCAAATAATTGACATTGGAGGAATGTCAACAGCTCCTTATCTTAAAACAACTGTATCTGAGAAACAAGAGTCAGATAGAATCACAAAAGCCATAAAGATAATTCAGAATGTTTCAAATCTACCTATTTCTGTAGATACTTGTAGAGCAAGTGTTGCTAAAAATGCCTTAGAGAATGGGGTGGAGATTATCAATGATGTTTCAGGTTTAAAATATGATAAGGACATGCCAAAGACTATAGAAAAATTTCAACCATCATTGGTTTTGTGTGCATTTAGTAAGAAGATTGTTGGTGGAAGACATATAGCTGAGACAAAACGACTTCTACAAGAAAGCATCAAGATTGCACACAGTATTAACATTTCCAAAAATAAAATTATAGTTGATCCTGCTATTGGTTTTTTTAGAAAATCTGGAACAGGATTTCCATTTACTAAGATCAAATCTAATTGGGCTGATCGAGATATTATCATACTACAGAATTTATCTTTAATCAAGAATGGCTTTCCTCTTTTAGTTTCGGTTTCAAATAAATCATTTATTGGAAAACTGACAGGAAAAGAAGATCCACATGATCGATTATATGGTTCATTAGCAGCAGAATTAGTCTCTGTACTCAACGGTGCAGATATCTTACGAACGCACAATGTGAGCGCAACAAATGATGTTCTTTCTATACACAAAAAATTAGTAATGAAAAACAAGAAAGGCTTATATCAGAATTTTTTTCTCTGGTAGGAGGTACGTTTGAGTATAAGAGAAGGATTAACATTTGATGATGTTCTCCTTGTACCCTAATTTTCAGATATAACAAGTCGTTCACAGACAGATCTATCAACTCGATTATCTAGAAACATCAAACTGAACATTCCTTTAATCAGTGCTAACATGGACACTGTCACTGAATCTACAATGGCAGTAACTATGGCTCGACAGGGAGGCATTGGAATCATTCATCGCTTTTTAACAATTCAAGAGCAGGCAAACCAAGTTCTAAAGGTGAAACGTTCTGGAAGTGTGATGATTGAAAACCCATACCTTGTAAGTCAAGATGAAACAATTAGTACTGCACTTGATATAATGACTGAAAAAGAAGTTTCAGGCTTGCTGGTTGTAGATTCTGAATCCAAGCTTGTTGGAATCCTCACTGAACGTGATGTATTGTTTGAATCTCTAGATTCCATAAAATTGGTTAAAGAACTAATGACAAAAGATGTCATAACCTCAAAACCTGGCACAAATGTAGATGAGGCAAAAGACATTCTAAAAAACAATAGAATTGAAAAGCTACCATTAATTGACGATGACAAAAAAATTCATGGACTTTATACAACTCAAGACATACTAAATACTGAAAATTATCCAATTGC
>CAZBHD010000008.1:0-5205 GCA_964491985.1 uncultured Candidatus Nitrosopelagicus sp.
ACAAAATTTTATGAGTCTACAAATACATTTTCAATGATTGTAAAAGGCGTTTACGGTCCAAAAATTGTGAAACAAGGATGTGCAATTGATATGTTTATTGATTTCAAACGAGCGGTGAATCCTACTGAATTTGTAGATCAAGTACATTATGATATTGCAGTATTTGGTGATACATCAAAGCCTCCAGTCAAATCAGTCGCAAATGATTTAGGATTTACTGAATTATACACTGCATCTGGTCAAACACACAGATCTGTATTAGTAGAACAACCTCCAGGAAAATACACGTATGCAATAATCGTCTATGGCACTGGACCTGAACATATTCTAGGTGGTAATCCTGGCACTTCTGGATTAATTACCATTGATGTTGAAGTTGTAAAGGGTGGTGATACATCATTTAATGCACCTGCAACAGCATTGATTATAGAAATACCTCAGTGGATTAAAAATAACGCCTCATGGTGGGCAGATGGTCAGATTGATGATGCTTCATTTGTTACTGGTATTCAATATTTGATCAATCAAAAAATTATGGTGATACCAGAAACTGCCCAAGGTTATAGTGGTTCAGATGAAATTCCAGGATGGATTAAAAATAATGCCGCATGGTGGGCAGATGGGCAGATTGATGATAATACATTTGTTACGGGCATTCAATTTTTAATAACATCTGGTATAATGAAAATTTCCTAAAAACATAAAATCTAATAAATAAAAGATGACTGGAGTGAAAGATTATGGTTGGATTATTTTCATATCCTAAAAGGAAACTTAGAAAACTAATCAATGAAGGTGAATATGAACAAGCCATAGAACTTGGTAATGATTTAGAAGAGAAATTTTCAGATGATCCAGACTTTCTTTTCATTATGGGCAGTATGTATTATATATTAAAAGATGAAAAAAAGACTCTTCATTACATAGATCGTGTACTTGAAATTAATTCATATGATGTAGAGGCACTCTCTTTAAAATTAAGAATTCATCAATATCTCAAAGAGAATGATGTCGTAGTTGATTGTTGCAAAAAAATACTAAAAGTTGACTCGGATAATTTTGAGGTTAGAGATATTTTAGATGAACTGCAGCAAAACTAGTTTTTAAATTCATTTTTTGTCAAATTAGTTTTTACGTTTTTCTGATTGGTTCCAAATTTTGCCTCAATAACCTGCTTGAGTTCTAGATCAGTTTTATCTTCTGTATTAATACCAAGGGATTTAGCCATGTATTCTAATTTCTCCCGCTCTGTTTGTACTGGGCCATTAATTGAAATATTCTTTTCTTTTGGATCAGGATTAGTGTATTCTTTGATTTGATTCTGCATCTCAGTTTTTGCTTTGTTATATTCGCCTACCATCTTACCAATTTTTTTTCCTGCTTCTGGGAGCTTATTTGTACCAAACAAGAGGATTAGTGCAACAAATATTATGATAATCCATTCGCTTCCTATAATGTTAAGACCGTAATCGAGCATAAATATCATAAATTTAGTTTAAAATTAAATATTTGGATTTCTGTTTGGCTCAAGCAGTTTTCGTTTTGAAATTGATAGAACAGCGACACCTATTCCTAATATGCAAAATACCAAATATGGTGTCTCGTTTCCAAAAAATTGAGAAATTAATCCTGCAGTTATTGGTCCAGATGCCCATCCAATTCCAAATATAGTCTCATACGCACCAATCATGGTTCCTGAAATTGCTGGTCTTGTTTTGGTTAGAATTATCTCTAAGGTAAGCGGGAAGAAAATACTAAATCCAAATCCAAGTAAAATCAACGCAAATGCAAATTCAATAATTGTTTCGACAAAGAATGATATTCCAAGACCAATCGCTATGGCAAATATTGCAATGATTAATGTCGCACTTGTGTTTTTTGCTAGTTTTCCTGCTACTGCAAGTGTAAGAATCCGTGATATACCAAATATGAAGAATAGGATCTCAACATCCAGTACAGTCATCGTTCTATCGTTTAAGAATGCAGGATAGATGCTTAGGATTATTCCAAATGATGCTGTACAGTAAATTAATAGCAAGATTACCTGTGGAAATTTGGCAATTTCTTTTAGTGAGGACAAACTAAATTTTTCATGTTTTATTGTGGGTCGATTTTTAGATAATAATAGTGCAGATACGAGCGATACGATAAGCACATACGCAGCAATTTCAAAAATTATTCTGTAGGTAGCATCAAAACCTTCTAGAAGAATCGAACCAAAAAGTGGTCCAATCATAAACCCTGTAGTGAAAAAACCAGTAAATGTCGCAATGTTTCTTACTCTGGTTTTACCCTTACTGACATTTGAAATGATTGCCTCACATGGTGGCCAAAAAAATGCATGTGCAATTCCAGTTATTACTCTAAAACTCATTAGTTCAGGAACACTTTGTGCAATTGACAATAGATATACAGAAGCTGAATTAATTACTACTCCAATAGATAGAAGATACCCGTTGTTGAATCGGTTTAAAAATATTCCAACAAATAGTGGAAAGAATATGTATGGAATAAAATTTGCAAAACCAATTATACCAAGTTCAGCATATGATGCCCCTATGATATTTTTCGCAAAAATAGGTAATAGCGGTCCATGTAATCCATAAGAAATTCCAATCAGTAGACCTGTTATGTAAACTAGAATTAATCTTCTATTCATTTGTACGCAGCAACCATAATTGCGCCGCCCATCAGATCCTTTTCAAATTTTACACGTGAAAATTTTTCTAGTAATAGATTTTCTAATTTTTTATTCTGTGGCCAACGTTTGTACGTTCCATATAATGTAGCAAATTTCAAACCAAGTCTGCCTCCAGCAAAAAAGGCAATTATTGGTAATATCATCCTAAGATAAAATGTAACTCCAAATCGAATTAATGGTTCATCTGGTTTTCCTAAATCTACAATAACCCATTTACCATTTTTTTTTAGGACCCGATGAATTTCGCTAATAGCGGTTCGCAAACTTATTGCGTCACGTAATGAATAACCAGATAATACAATGTTAAATTCTTCATTCTGAAATGGCATATGCTCAAAAACTCCGCAAGTACAGTCTAATTTTTCATTAAACAAACGGTCAGTACTTCTTAGCATTTGAGGCAAAGGATCATACAAAATAATCTTTAGGTCGCTACCAATAATTTTTGTTGCGGTCTTTGACATGTTTCCAAAACCTGATCCTGCATCAAGAACTCTATCACCCTTGCTAATTCTTCCTTTAATAGCCCGATTTCTATGCTGAACGTCTTTACCTAAAGAAATACACGAATTTACCTTGTCATAAACTGGAATAATTTCTTTTAATACATCGATAACTTCTCCCCAGTAACCTCCTAATCCCATAACATTACTTTTTTTCCTGTTTTAATAATTGATGTTGTTGTATAATGAAATGAAACCTTATTTATTTAGCAAATTTACCTTTAGCGGCTTGATCAAATTTTTCGAGATCATCCATTGATATGCGCTCTATAGTTTTTGTTTCATTATTAATTTGAGACATCTTGATATGTTCAACACCTGTTTTTTCTTCACTCTTAAGATTAATTGCAGCAATTGCAAGTGATGCTGCTTCTTCGATGGTTATACCATCTTTGTAATTTTTTTCAAGAAAGTCATTAACCTCATCTGAACCTAATCCAATTGCCACAGCAGCATATGATACAAATGTACCGCTTGGATCTATAATGAAAACATTAGCGCCTTTTCTATCAACTCCAGCTATAATTAGTGCAACACCAAATGGTCTTACACCTGAATATTGAGTGAATTGATGATTTTGATCCGCAAGATGCTTTGCCACTGTTTCAATTTCAACAGGTTCATCATAAGTTAATTTGTTACTTTGTGAAAAATACCTAGCATTATCAACTTGAACACGTGCATCTGGAATATACCCAGCTGCCGCGGCACCAATATGGTCATCAATTTGAAATATCTTTTGTGTAACTTCGGAAACCTGAAGGGATCTTGTTTTTTCTTCAACAGCAATGATTACTCCATCTTTACTTTTGACACCTACTGCTAACGTACCACGTTTTACAGTTTCTAATGCATATTCAACTTGATAGATTCTGCCATCTGGGGAATACATTGTTGGTGTCATGTCATAACCACGATTTGGCATCATAATGTGAAGAGTAACTTAAAAGTCAATTTAAGGGTTAGTTATTTTCTAGTCTTGGAATTTACAATCTAATTTTTTAAATATTCAGCACATGAAATGACAATAATGGATCCTAGGTTAGAACAATTTATTGACCAGAAATACATCAGTCTTGAAACATACAGAAAAGATGATACACCAGTCAAAACCCCTGTTTGGTTTATTATTAATAACGATCAAATACACATAACCACAAAGGAAACTACTGGAAAAGTTAAAAGACTTAGAAATAATCATAACGCACGTATCGCCATCTGTTCAATGAAAGGTGATGTTAAAAGTGACTGGATTGATGTTGGAGTAGAGAAAATTGCAGACGAAGGTCATGTTGAAAAAATAGTAAAATTACGTAAGAAAAAATATGGTTTCTCTGCAAAACTGATTAGTATGTTTACATCACAGAAGGGTAAAACTGTGGCATATTCTTTAGAGTTACTTAATAGATAACCATCGAAAAATTTCTTATTATTTCTAGAGACACTTAAATATAATTCTAAATTACAACATCAATATCTTGGCACAGGCAGATCCTTTTGCAAATGCAACTAAACAAGTCAATGACGCATGTGATGTTTTGAAAATCAAAGATAAACAATTGCGTGAGTATTTGGCAATGCCAAACAGAGTCTTAAGAGTAAAAATCCCTGTAAAAATGGATAATGGAAAAATTCGTATATTTACAGGATTTAGATCACAGCACAACAATGATCGTGGTCCATACAAAGGAGGAATACGATACTTTGATCCCGAAGGTGGTGTCAAATACATGGAACGTGAAGTTATGGCATTATCATCATGGATGACGTGGAAATGTGCAATTGTTGATATACCACTTGGAGGTGGTAAAGGAGCAATCTTCGTTAATCCAAAAAAAGAAAAGATTAGTGATGGAGAGTTAGAGAGGTTAACTCGTGGGTTTGCATATAAAATCGCTGAAGTTATTGGTCCTCAAAAAGATATTCCTGCCCCAGATGTTTACACTACAGGAAAAGAAATGACACAAATCATGGATACATGGAGTAAAATGAATGGAAATA
>CAZBHD010000009.1:0-2968 GCA_964491985.1 uncultured Candidatus Nitrosopelagicus sp.
CCAGAATGGCGTTCATTTACGCAAGATGAACATGGTGATAGAGCAAGAGCAGGAGCTCCTACATCATTAACAATGCATGATATGGGTCTTGCAACCGTGATTAATCCTATCAATAAAGATGCGTCAGGAAAACCGTTAACTGCTACAATGAAAAACACAATTGAACGATTAAGAACTTGGGACAGTCGAAGTCAAGTTCATGAACCTGTTGACAGAAACTTTAGCCAAGCGTTCAGTGAACTGAACAGACTCAAAGATAAACTTGCAATTTCTGAATCTGTTGTTGAAAAAGCTGCATACATTTATCGAAAAGCATTGGATAAAGGCTTAGTCCGCGGCAGATCAATTTCAGCATTAATGGCATCTGCACTTTATGCTGCGTGTCGTGATACTGCAACACCAAGAAATCTGAAGGATGTTGAAATTGCTGCTAACATAAAAAGAAAAGATATTGCGCGTTGTTATAGATTATTGGTAAAGGAATTAGATCTTAAAATGCCAGTTACTGATTCAGTACAATGTGTAGCACGAATTGCAAGTAAGATTGGTATCGCTGAAAAAACAAAACGTTATGCAATAAAAGTCCTAAAAGAAGCACAAGCAAATGAAGCATCAGCAGGAAAAGATCCAATGGGTTTAGCTGCAGCTGCATTATACTTATCTTGTGTAAAAAACGGCGAAGACAAAACACAACGTGATATTGCAGAAGCAGCTAATGTAACAGAAGTTACAATCCGAAATAGATACAAAGGATTAAAAGATTCTATACACGTATAAACCAATTATTTATCTTTTGTTCCGGTAACAAATCCACCTTGCCCCTCTGGTGGCGGAATTTTTTTTGCCCCACCTAATCCAATCGTGGTAATTATAACCGATGTTAAAATAATGAAAAATATTATCTGCGGATACGCCTCACCATTCTGTAAGCCCATTGTTAATGGTATGGTCGCCAATACAGCAGCAGCTAAACCTCTCGGTATCATGACTGAAGTGACTTTTTTATCGAGTTTAGAGAAGCCTTTGACAAGAGCTGTGTGTGTGATTGCAATTCTTCCAAGATATATCGCAACTGCAGCTATTATTCCAAATATGACATATTCTATCTGTCCAAAGCTTGCAAGCAGTCCTACAAACACGAAGAAGAATGCTCTGACAAGGAATGTAACTTGTCTGTGTAGGGAGTTGTCTATTGTGTTCTCCGGCATTTTGATCTTGAGTTTTCTCATGAAGTACTGCTTGTTTCCTAACATTAAACCAAACACCAATGCAGTTAGTGCACCAGATTCTCCAAACGTGGTTGCTAAGAAGAACAATAAGAACAATACACCTAAAGTAAGCATATAGCTGTGTTGTGCGCTTTTCAATTTTGAGATAAAGAACATCCAAGGTATGCCAACACCAAATCCAAGTATTAAACCAACAAGCACCGCCTTTCCAATTGTTTGACCCAAAATTTCCATATCAAAAGTTCCAGTCATCACAGCTTCAAATAGAACGAACGCAATTATGGTACACAAAATGTCAGTCAATGCGGATTCGAAGCTTAACATCGATTTTGCCTCTTCAGAAATACGAATCTTTCTTACCAAACCAAACACAATGATCGAGCTGCTACCACCCACTATTGTTGCAAGTAAGATGCTATCAAGCCACTCCCAACCCAAACCATAATGTGCAAGACCCGCTACGATTCCAACAGAAACTGCAAATCCTAAAATTACTAGAATTATTGCAAAGTGTGCAGTCTTTAGAACATTACCAATGTGCAAGTTGTATCCACCATCAAACATGATAATGATTAATGCAATTGCTGCAAAGTATGGAACAATTTCAATCACAGCTTCGGGTTGAATAATTCCAAGTATTGGTCCGATAATAATTCCAAGGACCATTAAGAATGCAATATCAGGTATTCCAGTCTTTTTGAAAAACGCTTCGCCTAACACTCCTAAAATTATAACAACACTTGCAGCCAAAAGCAAAACAGGGGCGGATGCAATTAATGATCCACCACCACCAGAAATCTCAGCAATCACACTTTGGAGATTAGCTAGTCCCTGCGACAGGAAATCTGAATTAATCTCGCCTGTATCTACTGGATTGTGCTCAAAAAATGACCTTACCAGATCTATTCCAGTTGATCCTGAGACCTCACTTGTGTCTAGGTTTGTGAAAAATCTATCGAAAAAATTCTGCACATCACCAAACACGGTCAGAAAGATCAAATTCATGTATCTTCTGCCTCATACTATCTTAATTTAAGAATGGTCAAAACTGGCTGATATAATGAGTGTGAAACAATGAGTGCAACAGAAACACTTCGAAAAGATCATCAGGAGATCAAACGAGTCGAAAAAATTGTCATCAAATGTTATCAGGCATTGTATGATGGAAAGGACATACCGTTATCTGACATCGAAAAAATTACATTTCTTATTTCAGAGTTTTTAGATTCTATTCACTATTCTCGCGAGGAGAATTCGTACTTTCCATGTGTCGCAGCATATGATTCTCTGAAAGAGGAGATTAGGGCCCTACTTATCGAACATGAGTTCTCTCGAAACATAGCAAGAATGCTTTCAACAAATCTAACTGCATGGAAAAATGGTGAGGATAAACGCGAGCCAGTTGCCAGATTTCTCAAGACATACTCGATCTATCTTCAGGATCATCTTTCAAAGGAAGAGGAGTTTTTTACAAAAGCCGAAGAGCAGATACTTTCAAGGGAGGAAGAAGAGGAAATGTATCAACAATTTCAATCTGTTATAGCCATAGTTGAGAAGCTCTCAGACATGATAAAATTAATTGATTATTTAGAAGATCAAAACTGGTACAAATATTAGATTTCTAAAATCTATCGCAGTTTGACATATTCATAAGCACCAAGACTGTTATCGAAACAATACTGAGTTTTCTGAAACTCCTTCCTAAATTCGGTAACCTTACTTGTAATTTCACTTGGTTC
>CAZBHD010000010.1:0-4393 GCA_964491985.1 uncultured Candidatus Nitrosopelagicus sp.
GAAATTCTTGTAAGACCAACTGTACAAGATAGATAATATATAATCCTACGATTTAATTATTTCACAATTTTTACAGATCCGAGGGATCGTGGTCTAGCTTGGTATGATTCCAGTCTGGGGGGCTGGAGGTCGCAGGTTCAAATCCTGCCGATCCCATACTATAATTTTAATCCAAAAAGCAGATGATCGAAACTCTCTTGACTCTTTGATTTTTTGTAAGCTCTAACCAATCTGATAATTTTATCCCGTCTAGGAATCTTTGTTTTTTTACGAATTGTCATTGCAAGTCCAGTCCCAATAAGAATTGCTTGTGTAGCAGAGGACACATTAGATGTTTTTCGTTTCATACTAGAACTTTCAAAATCAATCATTGTCGGCTTTTTTCCTGCTATCAAAATGTGTTTATCTAGTACACTTAACTCACCATGATCCAATCCTATTTGATCAAGGGAAAAACAATCTAGCAAAATTTTTCTTATTACATCTCTTAGTATTTTTGAATCTCTTGTATTAATCCCATTAACCCAATCAACGATTTTCTCTCCCTTGATGAATTCCATTATGAGGAAATTTTTTGAATATTGAACCAATCGTGGACCAACATTTACCTTATTTGCAATTTGAAGTAAAACAGCCTCATCCTTCATTGTTTTTCTAGGCGAATCTGTACGTCTAATCTTTAATGCAAAAACTTTGTTTCTTTTCTTCGCCAAAATTACGACACCAACGTAGCCTTTACCAACTATTTTCACACCGTTAATCTCAATTGGTCCACTAAAAGATACAGATGTGATTCCTAGTTTTTTTAATTCAGAGAATCTCGACTCAATTTGTCTTTTTGTTGCCTTTGGAAAACCTAGAATATTGGAATATGGTTTCTCTCTAAATTTTTTGACTGGAAGGAAATATTGTTGCATTTGTTGAAGTTAGTTTTGTAATAGCTGCTTTAATTGATTTGTTTGAAATCTTATCACCAGTCGTAACCAAAAAATGCCTTTTAAAATCATTCTGTAGTCCTTTTGGTATACCAAACTTTGAGAGATTTTTCCCTAACATCTTTTTTAAAAATAATTTAGCATCACTATGGTTTCGTTTTTGTAACGATTGAAGTTTACCATGTTTGTCAACCCACATTAGTTTAGATTTTTTTACATTAACCTCAATGAATTTTTTTGAAAATTTATCTTCAAATAACTCCGGACCATTTTTTACCTGGTTTTTATTTAGCAAAACATCTTCTAATAGTACAAACACAGCTGCCTTATTTTCATCGTAAATTATTGCATCATTTCTCAATACACGGAATCCCTCTTGGTTTAATTGTGATTCCAATGAGTTAGCCACTCTTTTTAATTGTCCAAAAATAATATCTTCGCTTCTACTTTTGTATGAAAATGATATAACTATTGTATTTTTTTCAAGATTTTTTTGTATTGGAGGTATTATTTTTTTATTTTTAAAAAAAGACAGTGATGGTTTTTTTAGATACGCTCTTGATAACAAAATAAACTTTCCAAGATTTTCCATTGAGATTGCTGCACCTAAATTACGATTGGCATCAATAGGGTCAATAATTATTATTGGGCTATCAAATTTTCTTGGGGACTGACCAATTCTAGCATTTTTTTCTATCTTTGAAATTTCTTTTATTACATTAGCAAAACTTCCAAAATAATAAACTAAAACTTCAGTTACATACCCACTAAATCCCTGGCTTGCAATTTCTGCTCCATATACACAATTAGTTTTCATCATACATTTTAACAGACTTGTATCATTTTTCATTTGACCTGTTAGTTTCTCATTCATGAATTCTGTATGAAATGTCGATCTATCAGCAGCACTTTTCCATTCACCATTTTTTACATCATAACATGGAACAACATTCACCAATGTTTCTCCAACTAGTGCTTCAACAAACGGATGCTCTGAATATCTAACATATGGGTTGTATTTTTTTAATGCATTAAACCCAATTTTTTTTCCTAGCTCAGCAAATTTTTTTTCTGAAACTGATTTCTTCAATTTTATAAATATATCAACATCAATTTTTTCTGGTGTCCACGTACCTTTTGCATACGAGCCACCAAACTGAATTGATATTACTTCTTTATGCTTTGTACACTCTTTATTTATTAGCTTAAAAGCCTCATTTGCATTCTTGTTAACTTTAGAAACTTGAGAAGTTGTTGGTAACGCGAGTTTTTTTGCAGCTTCGATTATGGCATTCATTATCTTCCACTCACTGTCCCCAAATTAGTATATTCAGGTCCATTCTGAGACAACTCACTTTTTTTCAAAACTATCTGGGAAACCATCTGCTTTCCGAATTCAACATCCCTGAATTTTAATAATTCGCTTGTTATATCACCTATTCTAGTTTTTATTCTGAAAATCGTTAGGTGTGGTTTGAATGGTTTGTCACTCATTAAATTAATTGTACTTAGTGCCTGATTTACACTCCTTGCTAGATTAGATACTTTCTCCTCACCATCCTTGTCAACTCCTAACCAGACAACTCTAGGGTTTCTTGAATTTGGAAATGCACCGACATTCATAACTGTCAAACCAAACTTGGGAAAATCCACCATTGTTAACGCTTTTTTTACTTGTTCAATTTGCTCCAGATTAATTTCTCCAAGGAACTGTAATGTAAAATGAATCTGATCAGTTCTTACAGGTTTTGCTTTAAAAGGAAAAGACTCCTGCATAGATTTAATTTTTTGAAGAATTTGACTATCATCTATTTCCAATGCTACAAACAATCTCATGAAAACTAGGTTTCATTAACAACACTATAATTATTCTGGTAAACCTTCATAGCGATCCATTTTAGAACTACAATGTTGTCAAAAACAATAGTGTGCATTACTGGCATGCCTGGCGCTGGAAAATCTACGATTGTGAGTAAATTAGAAGAAATTGGATTTACAAAATTTACACTAGGTGATGGAATTAGAGCTGAGGCAAAGCGTAGAAATATTATGCCATCTGCCGAAAATCTTGGAAAATTAATGCTTGAGGTTAGAAAAAAGAATGGACCAGGTGCAGTTGCAGAACTTATCAAAGATTCAATTCAAGAGTCTATACATGATGTTATAATTATTGATGGTGTGAGATCAATTGCAGAAATTGATGTTTTGAAAAAAATTGGCGATGTAAAATTACTAGCAATCCAGGCTTCACCAGAAACACGTTTTAATTTTTTAAGTTCAAGAGGAAGATCAGATGATCCAAAAACAAAGGAAAATTTTGAAGAACGTGATAATCGTGAAATTGGTGTTGGATTAGATAAATCAATTGAAATTGCGGATAAGACGATTACAAATTATAATCTAACAATTGATGAATTAGTTGAATCCGCTAAGACAATTATTGAAAGCTGGGTTAACTAATGACTGGAAATGGATCTTGTAAAGTTCAGGTTTCTTGCCAAATTAATCCTTCTGAAGATCCATCAAAAGTTAAAACTGCGGTTCTTAATATTTTTCCAAACTTGGAAATATCTATTAGTGACGAATTATTAACTGGTAAATCTAACGATATAGGCACATTATCAAACATTTCTAAATCAATTCATACAAAAAATACAAAAAACAACTACCAGAAAATTCTTAAAAAAAACAGTAATGAAAATTCTACCTGGTTTTATCTGAATAAACAAGCAGCTTTTGTAAATACAGTAGCATTATGTAATGAATCTGACGAATCGCCTCTAGGCCCAATTAAAGTTGTTTTAGAGGGAAATGACATTGAAAATATAATTCAGTCATTAACTTGATTATCATACACGCCTACATGAGTCAAAAAATCTATCTAGATAGATAGTTTTTTTTTAGTCTGGTTCTGAAAAAACAATTTTTTCATCATTTTATATGAAAATACAGCTAGTAATTGTAGGCGTGGTTTTAATTGCAGGTGGAATAATGTTTTTCCCTGAAACTATGAATCAATTGCCTGAGGGCACATCAATTTTTGATGCACTAATTGCTGACGCTGTAAATCTTAAAGAGTATAATACTAACACCAATCAAGTTGCCGATACATTATATGATGTCGGCTTGGAAGTAAGTGAAACAATGATTGATGTTGTCGACAAAGTTGAAGATACTATAGACGATGTTGAAATATCTCCAAATCAGATTTTAAATTTGGAAGATTAAATTATCTCTGAATTTCTATTTCCAATAGATCTTTTGCAGCTATGGTTGACTTGTGAATTTTTTTTGCTTCATCTAAAAGTACATTCTCATCCTTATATCTAGCAGAAAAATGTGTAAGAATTAATTTTCCAACATTAGCATTTCTTGCTAGTTCTGCTGCTTCTTTTGCTGTTGAATGATTAGTTTCATAAGCTCGTTCTTTCATATCATCAGAAAAAGTACAATCAAAA
>CAZBHD010000011.1:0-3054 GCA_964491985.1 uncultured Candidatus Nitrosopelagicus sp.
TGCATCATAGTCGAAGCCTTCAGATATTGGTGGAGGACCCCATCTCTGTTCATCGTATTCATCTATCTCGCCATCATAATCATTATCCGTCCAGTCATCTCCCCACCATATGTCAGCAACAGCCTGGAAGTTTTGTACCTCGCCTGCTTTTGTTTTAGCTGCAATAGTGGCTGACCATAGACCATCTCCAATATCATTTACTCCGCGAAGTTGGATTTGATAATCCGTGTTTGCATTCAACCCTTCTAACTCGTATTCATACCAGCCAAAGCTGTCAGCTTGTAGGACATACCAATTTTCATCCATTAGGTAGTACTCTGTCATCCAAGGATTTGCTGGAGAAGCTTTTTCTCTATATCTTAGGTCATACGCCCAAACCTCCGAACCACCATCATCTTCTGGGTATTCCCACTCGAGGTTCACTTGATATCTTTCTGGATATGCATAATAGTCAGTAATCTGTCGAGGCGATAGTTCTAGTGGGTCAGCCCATGCTATTTGGGATTCTCCACCCATTGATTCGTCAGCTGGACATCCATTAGAGTCTCCTCCCATAACTGGTTTAATCTTTACAAAAGTCGCTTGAAGTGTATCTATACCATCAATTGTGACAGTCCGAGATGTTGGACCAGCACCATAGCCATCATCATACAGAATCCATGACGATGTGTTCATAGGAGTATGGGTGTAGAATACCTGATAGTCAAGAACAGGAACAACGGATTCTTTAATCCATGTTATTTTTATTGCTTTTGGCAATGCTTGTACCTCCAAATCCCGTACAATCTCACCCGCATCTGATTCTGGAGTTACAGTCACTACATTAGAAAATTCTCCAGTGCCAACACTGTTCTTTGCTTGTATACGGAATGTTGCTGCTACACCATTTTCGATACATGGGTAATGTTCTGCAGGACACAGTTCATCCGTGTCATCCCAGTCATACAAGTAATCATCATCATTATCTATATAGTCTTCGTAGTATGGCCATACAGAGTATCCTGTTGCATCATCAACTCCATCATTAATTGTAATCCAGGTTTCACCATCATCGAAGCTCTGCTGTATAAAATAATCTGTCATTTCTGCTACCGTGTTATTCGCCATTGGGTTTGTCCATCCTAGAACAACTTCTTCATTTGCACTAAAGCCATGAAGTGCTGGTGCCAGTGGTGATCTTTTTGCTACAACTGTAGCAGTTAATGATAGAGACTCGGATAATTTTGGTGAATATGTAGGTACAAGAAGATCAGTAAGTGAAATAGATTCTGATATTGAAACATTAGTATTTGTCTTAACAAATTCTTCATCGGTAGACAACTTAATCATTTGAATGCCGTCATCTGCATGTGTTCTAACTATCGCATATGTGCTAGAACCAATAGTGAATGTCTCGACATAGTCTGCTTGTTCGAGTTCGGTAAATCTGTTCTCACCATCAGTCTCAGCATCTAGTGCTACAATGTTTGTAGGGTCACTAACATCCATTACCTGTATACCATTATCTGTCCACGCTGTGGCTATTGCATACGTGCTTGTATCAATTGTAAATGTTTCAACATCTGATACGCCGTCAAGTTCAAGTAAACTAGTATCACTTAGAACACCACTAACTGCAATGTTTGTAGGATCACTGACATCAATTACTGTAACAGCAGAGTCATGGTATGCTGCATTTATTGCATATGTTTTAGAACCGATAGTGAATATGTCTACACCAGTTCCGCCTTCAAGTCCAAGTGATGCATCATCAATTAGTGAATCAACCGCAACAATGTCGTATGGGTCACTGACATCAATTACTTGTACTCCATCTGATGCTGAAATTATCGCATACGTATTTCCATCAATCGTAAATATTTCGACATCTCTTGCCTCTTGGAGTGCAGTAAATCCATTCTCACCATCAGTTTCATAATCTACTGCATAAATCACTCCTGGATCACTTACATCAAGTATCTGCACACCGTCATCCAACTTTGACGCAACTATTGCATACGTAATTCCATAAATCGTAAATATTTCTACATCGGTTGCACCCTCAAGTTCATCACTTATGTTGGAATCTTCGTATGACCCTGCTGCATAAATCATCATTTCTGGATTACTTACATCAAGTATCTGTACACCATTATCTCCAATTGACGCAACTATCGCATACGTACTTGAACCAATAGTAAATACATCAACACCTGCTGCTCCTTCAAGTTCAAGATACATATCATCAATTAGTGAAGTTACTGCTACAATGTTTGTAGGATTAGTTACATCAATTATCTGTACAGCATTATCTGTATTTGCTGCAGTTATCGCATATGTTTTACCACTAACAACAAATGTAGCAATGTCTCCTGCACCACCAATTTCATTAAATCCATCGATATCATCAGTTTCGGTATCTATTGCAACAATGTTAGTAGGTACAGAGGGATTAGTATCACGTAACTGTATGGTTTCTGTTAGTGAGATCTGCGCTAACGCTGTTTTAGACGCAGTATCGGTAAGTGAAATTGAATCTGATAATGACAGGTTCTTGTCAAAAATTCTAGCAAGATCGTCACTCAGTGATATTGATTCTGATAATTCAATAGAAGTTGTTCCATCTACAGTAGTGACATCATCTAACAATATGGACTCAGATATTGAAACATTGATGTGCTTAATTTCAGAAGAACTGTCTGTCAATGAAAGAGATTCTGATAGTGTGACTACCGTATTATCGGTCTCAGAAATACTATCTGCCAATGAGATGGACTCTGCTAGTGAAATATTGATACTCTTCTTTGTTGAAATTAGATCAGTTCCTGTTCCAATTGTAAATGTAGAGATCTCGCCATTGATGCCACCATGATACGCAATAGCAACCGTATCTGAATCCACTTTTACTACGGAGCCTCTCATTGCATAATTTGGATCATGCTCTAAACTATCTAATGCTGTAATTGTTTCACCATCAGACGAGATGGTAAATGTAGAGATGATACCCACCTGACTACTGCCATGCGCTAACGCATACGTATCTGAATCCACGTTGACTAGGGACCTACTATAAGC
>CAZBHD010000012.1:0-4904 GCA_964491985.1 uncultured Candidatus Nitrosopelagicus sp.
TCGTCATATCTCCAAACTCCACCAAATGCAGAGATCTTTGAAGGAAGTTTCATGGATTTCTGAGAAACTGCAAAACGTGCAAGACCAACAGTGAAATCAAATCTTAATGCAATCTCTCTTTCACCTTTATCCTTGAAAAAATAAATATCATCCTTAATTGATTCACCACCTTTTGCTTCTAATGTGGAGAGCGATTCAATTGGGGATGGTTCCATTAACTTGAAACCAAAGGTTTCTGATGTTTCTAGAAATTTTTCTCTTACAAATTCAATTTTTGAGAATTCACTATTCTCAAAATCTTTCATTCCTCTAGGAAGATCCATTCACACAAAAAATTGAATTAATGCATTTAGGCTTTGCTATTAGAACTAATTAATAATAGAACTCGTAAAAAAAGAAATTGAGTTATAGACACCTTGAGCATTCTACAGACGCAATAATTGAAGTTACTGCACCAAATCTAACGACTGCGTTCGAAGTTGCGGGAAAATCTGTAGTAGAAACTATTATTGATCCATCAAAGATTGAAGAAAAAACTATGAAGCATCTATCGATAACAGGGAAGGATCTTCGATATTTGTTATATAACTGGCTTGAAGAGGTTATTATCTTAACAATCACTGATGGTTTTGCTGTTAAACGAATTTCAGTCAAAATCGAGAACAATCAGGAGTACAAAATTCAGGCAGAACTTTTTGGTGAAGAGATTGATATCAAAAAACATGGATTCAAAGTGGAAATAAAATCACCAACGTTTCATGAAATGGATATTCATGAAGGTGACCAAATCACTTTACGATATTTATTAGATTTGTAATATGAATAAATAATCATTTTTTTAAGATTGATCATGCCAGACGATGAATTGGATCGTATCAAGAAAAAACAGCTAGATGATTTACTCAAACAGCAACAAGAGCAACAGGCAATACAAGAAACACCTGTTATGGAACTGAATTCTTCAAGCTTTACAGATGCACTATTGAAAAATAAATTACTCTTGGTTGATTTTTGGGCAGAGTGGTGTGGTCCATGTAAATCAATGCATCCTATATTTTCTAGAATGGCAAAAAAATATCATCATGTTAGATTTGCTAGATTAAATGTTGATGATTCACATGACATTGCAGCAAAGTTCAATGTTCAATCTATTCCGACATTCATCATGTTCAATGATGGAAAAGTTGTACAGCAGATGGTTGGAGCCGTAGGAGAACCTGGAATTCATATGATTTGTAAAAGGTTTCTTTCTGATTAGTAACCGTAAATGGGATTTATCTTTCGTTGAATTTCAACTATTTCATTTAACACCTGTAACTCTTCAGAATCAAGCCTATGTGAATATTTTTTTAATAGATTTTTTGCTTCGTCTGGTGTAGGAAGTGTATAAAATACATCTTCCTCAAAAATCTGTCTTCCAATTGTTATATTTTGTACAGAACATGCAACTTCTTCGTTAGTCTTCACAACGTTAACAGTCTTTCCTTCATTTTCAAGTGAGTGTATTGTACCAATTTTTTTTCCAGTTTTATTCATAAAAGAAATTTTTTGACGTAATTTTCCAACATCTACTCTTATTCCAAAAACTGCTGGATTACTATTTCGGAATGCGTATCCTTTAAGGAAAGTGAATTTACATGGTGGAGTAAATTCTTTGAAGATAGAATTTTCAAGATCTGCTTTATCCTCTTCCACCCATAATGAATAACTATCAATTAGACTGTAGATTATCTGCTCCTCAAAAATTTTAATGTGGCTCTCATCAGATTCAATCTGTGCATCTGGAAAAATTTTTACATTAAAGGCTAATACAACACCAAGATGTCTGTCTTTTTCTTTTATTGCTTTTGCTTCCATAACATCTCTACGAGTTACTGGACCAATGTCAGCCTTGGAGATAGGAATTTGTTGTCTACCTAACATCTCAGTAATTGCTTCAAGAGAGCCAATTGTATCACATTTTACTATTAAACCAGTAGTCTCGGTATCTATGAACACTGATTCCATCTCAGATTCTAGTGCCTTTTTCAAATCTTCTGCTTGTTTGATATCTGATGCAGCATAGACTGCACTTCCAGGTAACACACCATCAAGATCTGGTGATGCAATTTTTATACCTGCAGCTGCGTTGACTTCATCAATTGGCTTGAATTTATCACGGGGATCACGCATCTCATCTAATGCTTTCGGCAGCAACATAGCTTTAGGTTTCGTGATTATTACGGAATCTCTTTTTGCAACAACTATGTTATCATCTTTTGTCAAATTACCATCAATGAGAATCATGTTTGCAGTAGGTCCAAGACCAACCTCATCATTTACTTCTAAAATAATTCCACGTGTAGATTTTTCGTCCTGGTCCAATCTTTTCTGTAAAAATTGCTGAGTAAGACCAACTAATACTGCAAGTAATTCTGGTATTCCAACACCCGAACGTGCACTGATAGGAACAATTGATATTTCTTTTTTAAAGTCCTGTACACGATAAAAGGCCTCAGACTGATAACCAAGAATTGATAATGCACCAACAACATTGTAAATCTGTTCGTCAATTATGGTTTGAACATGAGTTGCCTGGTTTTTTATTGCCTGTGAGATGTATGGTATGTCTGACTTTTGCCAGCCAGAAATCATATCAACCTTGTTTAGTGCAACTACAAATGGAACTTTTCTGCTTTCAAGTATCTTTAGACTTTCATTTGTTTGAGGCTGGAAACCCCTGTTAATGTCAACAACTAATATTGCTATATCAGCTGCTGAACCACCTCGCGCCCTGAGATTAGTAAAGACTTCATGTCCAGGAGTATCGATCACAAGAATTCCAGGTACCTTTGTGTCTGCTTTTCCTAACTTATCATACAGTGAACCACAAATTTTTTTTATTGTTTCATCAGGTAAGAAACTTGCACCAATGTGCTGCGTGATGCCACCAGCTTCTCTGCCTTGAACACCAGTTCCACGGATTTTATCTAAGATTGATGTTTTTCCTGAATCAACGTGACCTAATACGGCCACAATAGGTTGTCTTATGTGCAATTTTGATCACTTGAATACCACGTTCACTTCCTTTTCAAAACTTTCTACTGAATCTGATGCATGAATAATATTTTCAGTGAAGCCTAATCCAAAGTCACCTCTAATTGATCCAGGCTCCGCCTCAAATGATTTTGTTGCTCCAACCATCTGTCTTGTTGTGACAACAGCATTGTTTCCTTCAATTACAGCCACCACAACTGGACCAGATGTAATATACTCAAGTAGTTCACCAAAAAATGGTTTGTCTTTATGAACATCATAGAATTCTGCTGCTAGGTCATGTGTAAAAGTAAACATCTTTAATTTCTGTATCACAAATCCCTTTCTTTCAAATCTTGCTACTATTTCACCAACAAGTTGCCTTTTGACACCATCTGGTTTTACAATGAATAATGTCTGTTCAGTCAATTTACTTCTTGACTTTAATTCCGCCTTTCACGTATTTATTTGTCCACTTTAATTTTCTTGGGTCCCTCTTTAGAACCATCATGTTTTTTTTACATTTTGAAGAACAAAACCACAAGACGGTGCCATTGTTTAATGCAAGCATTGTGCCAGTACCTTTTGCAACAGGTCGATCACAAAAATTACATGATTTTACTAGTAGACTCATTTAGATCACCTATGTATTTTCTTAGCCTCACGTTCTGTTTCTCGTAATATGATAATCTCAGACATTCTTACAGATCCTTTAACATTCCGTGTAAGAACACGTCCTTTATCATTTCCTTCTAGAACTTTGACTCTAACCTGTATAACTTCTCCAGCGATTCCAGTTCTACCAACTATTTGAATAACTTGTGATGGAGTTAAGTCCTGAGCTCCTTGTTGTTGACTCATTGTTCAGCATTACCACCTTTGATTTTAGCCATTGATGCAACTACTTCATCAATAATATGTTGTGCATCTCCAGCATCCAAGATGGCTGCTGCGGCTGATGTAACTTCAATTCCAAGTGCCTTACCTAATTCTTGTTTACTTGGAACAAAGGCATATGCCGCCTTTTGTTCTTCACAGATCAATGGAAGGTGTGCAACAACTTCAGGTGGTTCGACATCTTCTGCTATTACAATTAATTTACTAATTCCTCTTTCTATGGCTTTTGTTGCTTCATTGGTACCTTTTCTTACCTTGCCGGTTTGAGCTGCAACCCTTAATGCCTCTAATATTGGACTGACAAGATCTTCTGGAGTATCAAATTTTACATAATATGCTTTAGCCATTGTTATCACCCATTGGGATCATCTTCATTTTAAAACTGCCTTTAAAAGGTCTTAAAAGTGTTATCGGACTAAAACTGATTTAATCTTTTCAAGATAAATGGATAATAAATCATCGAGATTTTTTTGTGAATCAGATTCAGCATAAATTCTAATTATAGGTTCTGTACCACTCGATCTTACCATAATCCAATTTTTTTCATCAATTACTATTTTTATTCCATCTGTAGTATCAGCATCAGGAAATTCACTCAAAAGATGTTCAATGACTTTATTGGATTTATCCTTTGAGCACTTAATTTTTGTTTTTGTAGTAAAAGATTGTTGCAAATTCTTGATATTATCTGCAAAGGTAGATTGGGATTCTGACAGTAGATCTAGCATTAAAGCCAAAGTCATAGCCCCATCACGCACCTGATTATGATTGCCAAACATGAAACCTCCATTTTCTTCAAATCCTATGAGGGCATTTTCATCAACCATTCTTCTAGAAACTTCTACACTTCCAACCTTGGTACGAATCACTTGAGAATTGATTTCTGAAACTAATTTCTCAATACTAATACTAGAATTGAGACATGTGATGACTTTTGAATTTGGATTTTTTCTAAGCAAGTAATTACAAAGTAGTATTGCAGAACTGTCACC
>CAZBHD010000013.1:0-3087 GCA_964491985.1 uncultured Candidatus Nitrosopelagicus sp.
TGGTAGGGCGACAGTGACTACGAAGTTCACCGCTAAGGGCTCCAGAGGTTAATTCAAACTACTGATCAAAAAGATGATGTAAGTTTGGAGCTGCAGTAACCCGTAGGTCGTCGGTTCGATTCCGATCGGCCCCACGTTAAATTAATTATGTTTTTTATTGCTTAGAACATTCATAGCTGATCCAGCTTCGAACCATTCTATTTGAGAATTATTATATGAGTGATTTAGTATGATATCTTCTGATGATCCATCCATATGTTCGATAATACATTGTATTGGTTTTTTCTCAGAAAAATTTGATAATCCCTTTAAGCTAATTTTATCATCTTCTAGAATTTTTTCATAATCCATAGGATTTGCAAATGTTAATGCAAGTAATCCTTGTTTCTTAAGATTTGTTTCATGTATTCGTGCAAAGCTTTTTGTGATTACTGCTACACATCCCAAAAATCTTGGTGTCATAGCTGCATGCTCTCTACTACTTCCTTCTCCATAATTATTATCGCCTATTATTACCCAAGGTAAATTATCCTTTTTGTATTGTCTGGCAATTTGAGCACAATTTTCAATATTTTTTGATATTCGATTTTTTGCATTTCCAATTTCATCATTGAAGGCATTAACTGCACCAAGTAACAAATTATCACTTAGTTTGTCTAGATGACCACGTAATCGTAACCAAGGACCAGCAGGTGAAATATGATCAGTAGTACATTTACCCTTAGCTTTGATCATCACTGTTAAGTTTTCAAAATCTTGACCGTTCCACTCTTCAAATGGTTCTAGCTTCTGTAGTCTTTCACTATTAGGATCAATTACCACTTTAATGGAATCAGGACTTTCTGACGGTGCAATGTACACATCATTTGAAATTAAAAATCCATTTTCGGGTACATCCGGAGCTATTTTTGGTGGTTCTAGTTTGAATTCTATTCCATCATCGGAAACTAAGTGATCCTCGATTGGGTTAAAAGAAAGACTACCACCTAAGGCAAAAGCTGTGACTATTTCAGGACTAGCAATAAAATTCATAGTCTCTCTCTTTCCATCATTTCGTCCAGGGAAATTTCTATTAAATGATGTTACAATTGTATTTTGTTGACCTTGTTTTAGTTCTGGTCTATGCCATTGACCAATACATGGTCCACATGCATTAGCAAGAACCGTAGCACCTATCGATTTTAATGAATCAATTTGACCATCACGTTCAATGGTGGAACGAATTTGCTCAGAGCCAGGAGTTACAAGAAATGGAATTTTTGCCTTAACACCCTTTGATTTTGCTTGTTCTGCAAGACCAGATGCTCTTGACATATCTTCGTATGAAGAATTTGTACAACTACCAATGAGTGCAACAGAAATTTCGTCAAGATAGTTATTACTTTTTACATCATCGGCTAGTTTTGAAATTGGTCTTGCTAGATCTGGCGTATGTGGTCCTACTACATATGGTTCAAGTTCAGATAAGTCAATTCTAATTATTCTATCGAAATATTGTTCGGGATCCTGTTCAACCTCTTTATCAGGTATAAGAAATTCTTTGTATTCATTTGCTAACTCGGCAATTTTAGATCGTCCTGTAGATTTCAGATACAATTCCATTCTTTTATCATATGGAAAAATAGAACATGTTGCACCGACTTCTGCACCCATATTGGTTATTGTTGCTTTACCAGTACAACTAATTGATTCCACACCGGGACCAAAATATTCAATTATAGAATTCGTACCCCCAGAAACTGACAATTCTCCTGCAACATACAAAATAATATCTTTGGCAGAAGTCCATCCGTTCATCTTACCTGTAAGATAAACACCAATTCTTTTTGGATAAAGTAGTTCCCAATGAAGACCAGCCATTGTTTCAGCAGCATCAACTCCGCCAACACCAACTGCTAACATTCCTAATCCACCTGCATTTGGAGTGTGTGAATCTGTACCAATCATCAAACCGCCAGGAAATGCATAATTTTCTAAAACTACTTGATGAATAATTCCAGCTCCGGGTTTCCAAAAACCAGCTCCATATTTACTTGCAGCAGATTCTAGAAAATTATAAACTTCATTATTTTCATATATTGCTAATTTTGTATCTGATTTACCTTCCGTCCTTGCCTGAATAAGGTGATCACAATGTACTGTTGTTGGTAATGCAATTGATTTCATTCCAGATTGCATAAATTGTAGCATTACCATCTGACCAGTAACATCTTGTAGTGCAACTCTATCAGGTTGAAGAAAAACGTAATTCGTATCTCCATCAAGAATTTTTTCAAGATATTCTTCATCCAAATGACCAGCAAGTATTTTTTCAGAGAGTGTTAATGCTCTACTAACTGTTTTTCTATAGATTGTGATATTTTTCTCTAGTTTTGTATAAACAGATCTTACTAATTCAGGTGTTGTTTCAATTTGCATCTTTGAACACTTTGCTTTAATTTTCAATATTTATAAACGGTCAGTGGCAAAAAATTGGGAATTTTTGAATACAGTTATAAGAGAAATCCGATTATTTGCTTTGTGATTTTCACAGTAAAAAATAATTTTAGAGTGTGTGGAGTATGCATTAATGGCTAACAAAGGATTTCCTAGTTTTGGTATGTCACAAGCTGGTGCATTTGTCACTGCATTAAAAAATTATAATTTACCAGATTTTATTCTCAAACTAGTTGCTAACGATACACAGTCCGAACTTTTAGAGAGAGGGCGAATTGCTGATAGGCTGCAAAGCATGAATGACACGGCATTGGAACTTTTAAACGCCATTTTTGTAGAATGCCAAGAAGATCCAAAAGGAAAATTTGCACAGTATAGATTTTTTGCATATGTTTCAAGTATGTACCATAAATGTGAAATTTTGGTAAATGAATCTATTCCAGGTAAATCTGGAAACAATCACAAAATACCAGTTGCGGTAAAAAGTAACGGCATGTATATTGCAATTGCCTTCAACAAGCCAACAGGAAATCCAGTTAACAAAAAATATCTAACAGCATTTTATGAAATTGCCGATGATGTTAAAAATGGAATTCATGGAACACAGTTAACTGATGCCATTTATGGCTCCTCTGTTGGGTTCCAAGGTGC
>CAZBHD010000014.1:0-3335 GCA_964491985.1 uncultured Candidatus Nitrosopelagicus sp.
CCGCGTTTAAGTTCTTGACTATGAACACTAGTCCATTTTCCCGTTAATGCTTCAATTAAAGTGGTCTTGCCATGATCAACATGACCCGCTGTTACAATATTTACACATGGTTGATAACAATATTTTTTAACATACCAATCAGGAAGTGAATCTTTCCAATGCATTTACTAGATTTGAAATTTGTGCTATGTTAAGGTATGCCTTATATTTTTAAAAGATTATTTTACTTGGTTTCTTTCTTTGGAGCTTCTTTCTTTGGAGCTTCTTTCTTTGGAGCTTCTTCTGTTTTTATTTCACCATCAAATTTACAATTAATTTGAAAAATTTCATCAGATATCATATTTCCTCTAACTAACTTTCTTTTTCTTAATCCTTTTTCAGTATCTTGTAATCCTACACCTTTGGATAATAAAATATATTTTCTAGCGGGACTGTGGAAATCTTGTCTCATAGGAACGCCTGATTTGTCACTTCCACCCGTAATTTTCAATTTTCCATCGAATCCTACTATTTTAGCGTCAGTCTCAGAACCAATTTTCAAACCAAGTAATGTGTTTGCTTCTTCATCCTTTAATTCTTTTGTAAGAGATTTTCCCTTAACATCAGATACTGTTAGCTTGAAATTTACCAAGGATCTGAAAAAATTATGAACTACTAATTAACCTTTGGACAAAATATTTTTGTAAAAAAATTTTAATTGTTTTTCAATTTCTATAATCATATGACAGATAAAATTGAATGTCCTAAATGTAATGAAACTATGCTGGATATTCAGGTATGTCATTTAATTTGTCCAAGATGTGGTTCACATCTTGATTGTTCCGATAAAGGAAATTTTTGGTAATTAGAATCCTGGTCTATCTGGAATGTAATCTGCTGCCATGTTCAGTGCATTATCCTTCATGATCTCAATATATTCATCATATGTTGATTCAAATTTACAGTATGAACAAGTAACCTTAGTTAATTCGTCATCAGTAGCTGCCACTTGATCACACTTAGGGCATTTTGCATCCATAGTCTATCATATTGATTAAACTATATAATACTGATCTGTAAGTTTGATTCGCGCGGAGTTAGTCTAGCCCGGCATGACGTCAGCTTCCCAAGCTGGAGATCGCGTGTTCAAATCCCGCACTCCGCATTTTATTTTTCTAATGTATCAATTATTTCATTAATTTTTGAAACAATCTCAACGTATGTTGGTGAAGTTATTTCTCCCTTTTCGTTTGTTGTCAAATCTAGTTTTTTTACCATTTTTTTGTGACAATCAGTTGCATATTTCAATGTATAATTTTTACAAATGATTGAATTAATGATTCACCATCTTTACTCATCTCAGGATGAAATTGTGTTCCAAAAATTGGTAGAGTTTTGTGTTTAATTATTTCATATTGACAGGTGTTAGATATAGCAAAATTTTCTAGTTTATTACCTAATTTAGCAATCTCGTAGTTGTGGCTTTGATATACTTCTATGTCTTTGTCACAAAGTGAATTAGGTTTTTTTACATTCACAATATGCAGCCCCTTAACAACATTTTCAGATCTACGAATAGTACCACCTAGTGTCAAGGCAAGAATCTCAGTACCATAACATATTCCGAGCAAAGGTTTTTTCGTAGACACTACATGCTTAATAATTTCTGAATTAGTTGCATTCATTCTTTGCTCATTTTTTCGTCGTCCTGATAAAATGAACGCATCAAATTTGGTTAGATCCAAATCAGTTATTTGCTCGAAATTAACTACATTAAATTCCACTTGGTTTTTTAAAAGAATATTGGAAATGTTTGTTGTAAACACTGATCCATTATCAACTATTAATAACATAGACTAAATTAATCCTCGAGTAATAAAATTCATTATTTATCAGTAATAATTTTTAAAATATTACCAAACTAATACTCTTTAATGGAAATAATGGGAAGAGGATTTCGGCAAATTCTTCAAGAAACGCCAGAGTACTTACATCTACTTGAAAAATATGCTGGATGGAAATTATTTAAAAAACGAAGCCCAATATTTGGTTCTGCTGATATAATTAACGTATGTAATCTACATTGTGAACATTGCTACTGGTGGCTAAATAGAAAAGAAAATGATGAACTAACAGTCGAGCAGTGGAAAGAAGTAATTGATACAAAATTTAAAAAACAAAATGTTTTTGCTGTAACTGTTGTTGGTGGAGAACCTATGATGAGACCAGATGTTGTTGAATTATTTGCAAGTGAGTTTCCTAATAGAACATGCGTTGTCACAAACGGAACTTACCCATTAAAAAAAATCAAAGGGCTTTATTTCTACTGGGTATCAATAGATGGCGATCAAAAAATTCATGATAGTATTCGTGGAGATGATACTTGGAACCAGACTAGAAAAAATGTAATTGAATATATTGAAAATAATGGTGACAAAGCACACAAAGATATTTGGATCTCTATGACCATCAATTCAAGAAATTATAAGACAATAAAAAAAGTAATTGAAGATTGGCGTGAATATTCAAATAAAATTGGCATTCAATTTCATACACCATTCATGAAAGGTGATCCACTTTGGCTACCGTTTGGACAAGAAAGAGATGCTGTGGTTGACGAAATAATTGATTTACAGATGAATGAGTACAAAGATTACATATCAAATCCCAGAAAGCAGTTAGAATTAATGAAAAAAAATTGGGGTGGTAAGGGCACTACTCCAATTGACTGCCCAACATGGGCTATACTATCAGTAGATCATCTTGGAAGAGAGAAGATGCCATGTTGTATTGGTAGTGCGGAAAAAAATTCAATGAAACCAAGATGTGAAGAGTGTGGGTTAGGTTGCTATTCCATCTTTGTTGGAAGTGGCATCAAGGGTTGCTGATTATTTTCCAACCTGAATAGAGATATAATGCAATTCAGCAACGCCATCAACTAGCTTCACACTGCCTAGATAAATGACAGATTCCTCCTCCCACATCAATATTCTAGTACTTGATCCAAGATGATCTTTTACGAATTCGGATATCATGTTCTCAGTGTCCTCTAGGTCAGCTTCTGTATAGAATACAATCTCACCTTCTAAGAATGATATTGGAATCTGAAGTGACGTTGGTTTTGTAAGAACAAGTCCTTTCTCATCAAACATTAACATAACTTTCTCGATCCTCTCATCCTTGTCTAATTGTACGACATCTGCACCGTTTCTTGAGGTTGGTACAATTCCAGATAGTTTTTGGAGATATGCTTCAAATGCCTGCTCCTGAGTTTCGCCAAGACCGACATAATATTCGCCTGTAAAACCAGCGCCAACTGCAGCAATTGTACCCAATTGAGCTACAACTCCACCAGC
>CAZBHD010000015.1:0-3909 GCA_964491985.1 uncultured Candidatus Nitrosopelagicus sp.
ATATTTTTGCAGCAGCCAGTAAATCTTCATATTTTGCACCTGTACAAGAACCAATATACGATTTATCAAGTTCTACTCCGGTAGTTTCTCTAACAACAGACACATTATCAGGTGAAAATGGTTTAGCTACTAAAGGTTCAAGTTCTGATGCTTCATATTCAAATGTTTTTTCGTACTGTGCATCGTCATCATCAAAAACTGGTTCATACTTTGTTATTCCACGTTTTTCAATATAATCAAATACTTTTTGATCTGGTTCTACAATTCCATTCTTGGCTCCTGCCTCTGTTGTCATATTTGTAAGTGTTAAACGAGATTCAACTGACATATCAGAAATTCCACTACCACCAAATTGCATTGCTTTTCCAGCACCGCCTTCGGTTGTAATGTCACCAATAATTTTCAAAATGTAATCTTTTGCCATTACACCATCAGGTAACTTTCCATTTAATTTAAAATACAAAGTTTCAGGAATTTTAAACCATAATTTACCTTTTAAAATAGCATATGCAATATCTGTGTGACCTAATCCACATGCAAATGCACCCAATGCACCTGTGGTATTTGTATGCGAATCTCCACCAACATACAACTCTCCTGGTGCAACTAGACCTTCCTCATGTGACATGCTATGGCATATTCCGTATTGACCCATACCATATTTGAAATGTTTTTTTATTCCAAATTTATTTGTGAAATTTGATAATTTCGTAATATTTCGTGCAGAAATTTTATCAACCGAAGGTACAAAATGATCTTCTGTAACCCAGATCATCGAAGGATCAAAAAGTTTATCGATTTTGACAACACCCTCATTTTCTAATTTCTCAAAAGTTTTTATCACACCCGGACCCGAAACATCGTGCAACATCACTTTATCAATTTTAGCAAATACTACATCACCTGGTTCAAGTTTTGGTTTACCTGATGATCTTGCAATAATCTTTTCGGTAATATTCATAGCAAAAAGCTAATTTATTTGAGATTAAAACCTTTGCAGAAGAATAAATATGAAAAACTCCATAGAAAAAGTATGCCATTAAGTGTTATTCCTCTCAAAGCAAAACGGCAAAATGGATATTTTATTTTATTTGACGAGATAACCAAAATTCTTTCTGAAAATAAAATTTCGTTAAAAAATGGTGACATCCTAGTAATTTCGAGTAAATACATTTCCAACTCACAGGGACGGATTCTAGATACCGATAACATAAGCACATCAAAACAATCTATTTCCATGTCAAAAAAATTCAAAATAAAACCAAAGATTGCAGAAGTGGTATTGAGAGAGTCTGACAAAATATTTGGTGGAGTCTCAGGATTTGTTATTACATCATCAGATAGTATTATGGCACCAAATGCTGGAATTGATAAATCAAATTCTGAGGGTACGAAACTAATACTATATCCAGAAAATCCATATCAAATATCTGAGAGTCTGAAAAGAAAAATTTTCTTGGATTATAATGTTCATGTTGGAATAATTATTGTGGATAGTAGGTTAATGCCTGCCAGAGTTGGAACAGTAGGTATTGCAATTGCATGCACTGGATTTGAGCCAGTGAAAGATTTACGCGGTGAGAAAGATCTTGATGGAAATCCACTGAAAGTAACATTTCAAGCAACTGCTGATAATCTAGCTTCTATTGCAAACCATAAGATGGGTGAAGGTTCAGAATCACAACCAATAGCAATAATTAGGGACTCGGAATGTCAGTTAACCGGTAGAAAGATTTCCCATCACGAAATGACAATATCTGATGAACAATGTCTTTATGTTAGAGGTTTTTCAGCACATCTGAATTAATTGATTTTAAATAGAAGGTTTTTTGAGTTCAATTAAAATGCACTATACTACCCGATATCCAAAAACAGTAGCACTAATTGATGGAGTTAAACAAAACATACAAGTTGACAAAAAATCTGGTGTTGAAGAATTACATCTTGTGGTAAAAGAAAGTGTAGAAAAAATCCAGAAAATGTTTGCCCAAGAGGGTGCTACAAGAGTAAAATTTGAACATAAACAACCTTTTCAAATTGGTGACGGTCTATCATTAAAATTATCAAAGCCATGGGAAATGCACATAAGATTATTTGATATAAAAAAAGGTATGGTGTCAATTCAAGCAGAAGTTGAAATATCAAGAGACTATCTACAACATTTATTCAGCCAACGCACACCAGTTATTTATGAAATCGAGTCTATTTTAAAAAAATATAAAATTGAATATAAGGTATGGAATAACAGAATTAGTAAATATATCCATACAATTTTTGAAAATTATAAGATAAAACTTTCTACACCAGACATTCCAGTTTTTGCCTGGAAACCAATGCTGTTTATGATAGGTACAGTTGGTACAATGTATTTGTGGAAATATATTCATACACTTTTTTGAATCTTTAATAGTAAATTTTCATCTAACAATGTAATGATTGAAGAAGCCCAAAAAATTATGATAAAGCATTATGGTATTTCACCATGGGAAGTAAATGTGCTCACCAGTATTTTAGAAAAAAAATTTTTTATTGAATATGATGAAATAGAGAACGATTTTAGTGATAAGTTTGTAAGTTTAATTGAAATTTCATTTCCGTATGCATTTAACACTGAATTTTTCAAATGGTTTGAATACAAAGAATGGGATAGATTAAAAGGAATTTTTAAAGAGATGAAACGAAGGCGCGGTGATGGGAAGGCAATTAAATTAGATCTTAGTTTTTCGGGCAAGCCCACAATTAGATTTTTAGTTGAATTAGATGAGGGGCATTGGTTTAGAACTGCAGTAGAAAAAATAGATTTTGTTGTTGAACTACTAGATTATCATCTTAATCCGGAAAAACTGCCTGATAATATCTCCGAAGCTGTGTATCAATTCGACAAAGATTCTATGAGATGGAAGATGAATTACATAATTGTAGATAAACAAAAATTTGTAAATTCAGTTGATGGGTGGAAAGTAATTATTTGATATCTTTTTCTAGTGGTTCAACTAATTCGTGAAGATCTTTATATTTTTGCTCAATAAAGCTTAGTGATTCAGTAAGTTTTTTAGATTTTCCATATTTGTATCTGATTAATTCTCTATGGTGCCAAAAATTTTTTCCTTCATTAACAGAAATTGTTGTAAAATAATCAGTCCCTTTTAGATTATCAGGTAGTTTCATATTGTATGGAAAAAGAAATTCTGCAATAAACCATTCATCACCATCTGGATAATCAGAACCTGTTTCTACATCAAAGAAAATATGCAAAAGGTTTGATTGCATTAAACCATCTGCAGAAATTGACGGATGTTTTACTCCAGACTTTTTAAAATCAAGATTGGTTAACTCGGGTATGAAAAAGCCGTTGATAATGGATTTTCGAAATATTTTGTTGACTTCTGTTGCATTCAATTGTATACTCACTTGCCAAAAACTATCTAATAATCATTTTTCATGTATATTCAAACTTTTAGCGAGTCTAAAATTTTATCAATATTTGTTATAGATTTACCATTACGCGAAATATTTTGTAAGGCGGATGGATTTTCTACATAATTTGGAATTTTATCTTTTATTCTTCTTGTATATGGAGTAATTAGTTCATTTTTGTAAAAAATTCCGGTAGGGATTTTTGTATCCCATTCTAGTGATTTCACCATTGCCTGTGAACGTTTTTCATTCAATTCATCTTCATCGTTAAAATGTACAATAGGATCATACTCAGTATCTTCTAATTTGTATATACGTGGCATTGGTTTGGTTGTCTCTTCATTTATTCTTTCTTCACCACTAAACCAATCTCTTGTGTTAATATCATTATATGTTGGACATGGTTGTAATACATCAAGGAATGCTAATCCCTTATGTTTCACTGCTGCCACAATTAGATCCTTAAGATGTCTTACATCATAAGAATATCCT
>CAZBHD010000016.1:0-3231 GCA_964491985.1 uncultured Candidatus Nitrosopelagicus sp.
AGAAATGAATTGTTTGCGTATTTGATTAGCTCAGCTGTTGTAAATCCAACATGAATTACTTCGGGCATTTTTGTATAGAATTTTTTATAGTAGTTTTCAAGAATTTGGCCGCTTTTTTTATTGGATTCACCTATCACTATAAGATGTGGTTTCAAAACATCACGAATTGCATAACCTTCCTGTAAAAACTCTGGATTTACAACAACATCCATTTTTTTGTACTAATCAGTTTTTTAAAAATTGGTAAAATAACATTTTTTGTAGTTAATGGTGTCAAAGTACTTTTTATCACAAGCAAGTGGTGATTTTGCTTTTTTTGTAAAACTTTTGAAATTTCTTTTAATGCGTTTTTTATATGTGATAAATTGATTTCTCCTGACTTTTTTGATGGCGTCCCAACTGCTAAAAATGTTATATCAGATTCTAATATTTTTTGAAATTGATTAGTGAACTCGATGTTTCTAGATTTCACCGAACGCTTTAGGTATTTCTCAATTTGTGGTTCAAAAAAGTCAATATTTCCTTCTTTCAAGTTTTTGACTTTTTTTATGTCTGCATCAATTCCAAAAGTGTAAAACCCCTTTGAGGCATTAACTACTGCGATTGATAATCCTACAAAACCTAATCCCACAACTGAAATTTTTTTCTTTGGCAAAGTCATATAATCAATAAATCATTCAAACTTAATTTTTTTTAATGAAGTTAAAACGTCCAAGTATGATTCTGGGGTACCAACATCTATTCTTTTTTCATTTTTCTTCAAGGTGACTCCTATCACTGTTTCTTTATTTTTAATTGCCAAATTAAACGCATTTGCAAGTTGTTTTTCTAAATTCCCATGATGTTTTACGGCGGCGAGTTTTTTGAAAATACTAGGTTTGAACATATACACCGCTATTATTGCATTTTTTAAGGAAGTTTTTTTTGGTTTTTCTTTCATTTCTGTTATAAGCATAATTCCATCATCCACTATTGAACCATTAACAACACCATATTTTCGTGGGTCATCAACTTTTTGGATTAGACAAGCAATATCAGCGTCATACTTCCTAAATGCTTTTTCTAACCGTTTAAGATGATCATTCCGTTTAGAAATTACTATGTCATCACCAGCATGAAGTAAAAAATCATCACCATTTACAAATTTTCTGCCTTTTTCAATTGCGTCGCCAAAACCTATTGGTTTTGGCTGATAAGTGAAAGTGATGTTAGATTTTTCTAATTTCTTAAAATAATCATTCAGAATTTTTGCTAATCGTGTTTTTTTTGTTGTTCGTAAATGCTGTATTAAATCAAAATCTTGAGTAAAATGTTCTTGAACTGATCTTTTTGTTTTTCCTACAATGAAGCAAAAATCTCTGATATTATAACCATAAAGTGATTCAAAAATAACCTGAAGAATCGGTTTCATGATTAATTGCCCATCTTGTGTTTTTACAAAAATTGGTAACATTTCTTTCGGTAATTCTTTAGTTAAAGGTAAAAGACGGGTTCCTAAACCAGCAACCGTCAAAACTGCTTTCACACAAATATGTGATGAAGCTAATAATTATACTCTTGTGTCTTTTCCTACTAACTCTTGATAAATTTCTTTTTCTCGATTTTCAATTTTAGTCTCATCGAAACTTTCAGATTTAATTAGAGCATTTCTACATAACTCATCTTTTTTCTCACTATCAGTTAAAATTCTAATAAACTGCTCTTTGAATGATTTTGGTTCAAGATCAGCAAAAGCAACACAATTTTCCAGACCGTCTGACAGTCCTTCTTCTGGCTTAGGAATAACAATAGGCATGCCAGATGCAAGTGCTTCCAATACAGGAATTGGAACACCCTCTATTTTCGGATCATGTGCCAATGCAAAAATGTCAGCAGATTGGTAATAATTATGAATTTCATTGTTAGGAATTGATTTTATGAAAGTTACTTTGTGTTGAATGTTTAATTTTTCCGCTAGATTTTCTAATTCATTTCTAAGTGGGCCATCGCCAATTATTTGTAAATGAACATCAATATCCTTTACGGATTTTATTATAATGTCATGATTTTTTTGGGGGGATAATCTACTAATACTTAGAATTATTGGCTTTGTATTTTTGATTTTTTCCTCCTTGGGAGTGAAGCGCTGTAAATCTACTTTATTGTATAAAATCTCTGGTTTCTTATTTGCAAGATCAAGTACATATGGTTCTATTACTTTGTAAACTGCAGTAATTTTATCAGCATTTTTCAAAACATATGGTTCTATAATTTTTCGTGAGTATTTTAAAATTAAAAATTTTTTAAAGTCTTTTGATTTCATTAATTTTCTGTAGCCATCATATTGTGCATGAATAGAAACAAAAAATGGTTTATGCAGTTTTTGACTGCAATATGCAGCAACCCATCCCTCTAATCTGGAATTATACACTCGTATTACATCTGGATTGATTTTAGTTACTAATTTCAGAACATCATCTTTCTTCTTTTTTAAATTGAAAGTATCTAATCCTCCTAACGAATGAATTTCTAAAGTTGCATTCCCAACCAGAGGTTGAACTTTTGATGCATCTATATCATTTTCAATGAATGATATGATATGTATCTCATCAAAGAAATTTTTTGGATTGAAATATCGTGGTTTAATTTCTCCTTTGTTGTAGTACGAAATGATTGGATCATTGGGAAATACACATAGTTTCAATGTCATTAATCTCAGCCTTTATCAGGTATATAGTATTTCGAATGAAATATCTATTTTATACTCTGGATTTTAATTCTTGTTTCTTCCTAATTCGAGAATAAATTAGAAAACCAATATTGATCATTGGAAAAATTTCAATTAAATCAACACCATAAAAAAAGAAATCAAGTACTGGATTAACTCTACTAATCATACCTGTTTCCAAATACAAATCTGCATTCCAAAACATGTGTGGAATTTGGATGTAAATTATGAATGCCGTCAGCACCAATGATTCGGTTATATGTCTATCATACCAATGCCAAAATCTTTCCCATAATGATTTTTCATTACTATGACGTTTTGCAATCATGCAATACAATGTAAATATTACATAATAAACATTATTTTTTTTAGGTTTTCCTAATATTTTTTGTAATAATTTGTTAGTTATACCTAATTTATTATAATTTTTATTAGTCAAGCCTAAGAAGCAGATGCAAATGTTAATAGAGGCAATAATTAGGCAAAAAACAAGATGGAAACAGGTACAGTAAAATGGTTCAAAC
>CAZBHD010000017.1:0-9378 GCA_964491985.1 uncultured Candidatus Nitrosopelagicus sp.
TCACGATCACAATTACTGCCAGGAAAAACAATAACCCCGACTTTCACATTAACCATTGGAATATGAGGTATAAAATTTATCACATACATAATCATCTTTTTATTTACAAATTCTAATGTGTTGTATGGGTCAAATTAGGGATATAATGTGTAAAGATGTTATAACTATTGAGGACGATAAAAATGCAGCAGACGCCGCAAAAATTATTTCCGAAAATGATATCAGTTTTCTTGTAATAATAAAAGATGGACTGCCTATAGGTGTACTAAGTGAGAAAGATTTTGTTCGTAAATTGGCAGCAGAAGACAAACATGCATCTGACACACCAATTTCTGAAATAATGTCATATAAATTCAGGTGGGTTGAGCCATCAACACAAATCGAAGACGCAATTCAGAAAATGCTAAACAACAACATACGTCGATTATTAGTTTTGGAAGATGGTAAATTAGTTGGAGTTATTACCCAAACTGATTTAGCAGCATATCTTCGCGATCAATTACTTGTCGATGGAACAATAAAAAGTATCAAAGCCGATTAAGATTTATCATTAACATTCACAGTCACATTACTTACTAATGGGTTGTAAATTCTTAGTTCATCACAAATTTTTAACACTTTAGATTTTGCTAATTTTTTATTCTTTTCAGTGATAGAAAATTTAAGCATTTTTGCAGAACGAATTTTCTTAACATTAGAAAATTTTCCTTTTAGAACAAGGTCACTCAGAATTGTATCACCCTCAGGATCATTAATCCCTGGTTTATTTTCAATTATGACATCGACATTATAATTCACCATAAAATCATTCATTTCTTATTTCAAGTTAAATGTTATTGCGATATTTACAATATCATAGATGCAATTGAATTTATAATAGTAGAATAATTTCATTGCAATGAGTAAATTTCGATACTGGAAACTAACATACGGTGATGTTGAAAAATTAACGTATGACTCTAGTAAAATTTTAAACTGGGAAATCAAATGTATTCGTGAGCCTGAGGATGAGGCCAAATTCATTGGAGTGTTTTTGTACAGAAATGGTACACCCCATGATTATGAATCAAAAAAAGGAATAGTTTACTATCACAATAACATTGATCGAAATGAACTTCCCGCAATAACCAAATTCTTGAAGAATAAATTCAATGGGAATATAGTAGAAAAATCTGAAAGAATCTTTCTAGAAGGTTCAAAAGAGATCTATGAGCCGAGAGATATTGCAAGCCTAGCAAAAGAACTAGAAGGTGAATTAAATGCAAATCCGGTTATTAGTATGGAACTTGATGACACAACGCAGGAGCAATTAAAAGAATGGGGATTTCCTGAAGCAAAATTATTGCCCATTCCAACTTAATTTGAAACATTTTTGTAATGTGTATAACAAATAGTTTTTCAGATGTCAGAATTAGATAATATCTATCCGCACTTACAAGACCTTAGAAAACGAGTGCTTAGATCTGCACTTTCAATAGGAGTGATTACAATATTTCTACTAACATTTCATGCAGCAGAAATAGAGTTCTTGGGCGTGACACTCTATTATCCAACACCTGAACCACTTGACAATATAGCTGCACAGATAACAAATTTAATGAGAGATGAACTAGTTCCTGATCAAGTTCAATTAATACAAACATCTCCTGGACAAGCATTTTTTTCTCAGGTTTACATAGCTGCGTTAGTTGGAATTGTCTCAAGTATACCAATTATAATTAGAGAGTTTGCCACATTTTTAAAACCAGCATTAAAAGAACGAGAGATTAATGTTGGAAGAACAATTACAATTCCTGCAATTGGACTGTTCATAACAGGTTGTGTGTTTTCCTATACACTTGTAATACCCTACATTTTAGATTTTCTTTACAAATACGGTGAATCTGCAGGGCTTGTTACATTTCTGAACATAATGGATTTTGTATCATTTGTATTACAATTTTTACTTGCGTTTGGAATTTCATTTCAACTTCCGTTAGCAATGTATGCAATGAGTATGTCTGGTATGACAGATGCAAAATTTTGGAGGCGAAATCTTCGTTATGCGATTATTGCAATCGTGATCTTTGGTGCTGTGATTACACCTGATGGTAGTGGTGTGACTATGTGGTTCATTGCAGGACCAATGATAGCACTCTATCTTGCAGGCATGCTAATAGTTGAGCGTAAAGAAAAAGAGACTATCAAGACTTAAATGACAAAAAAGGAATTCGATAAACAATGATTGAGAATTTATTCAATTTCATTGCAGGTCAAGAATGGATATTTATTATAATCATAGCTGTGGTTTTCATCTTTGGTGCAAAAAAAATTCCTGAGTTAGCAAAAACATTTGGTAAAGCCAAAGGTGAATACAAAAAAGGTGAAATTGAAGCAGATGAGGAATTAAAAAAATTCAAAGAGCAGAAAGACTAATTTCTTTCTACTATAGATATGATTTCGTCGTACAAACCTTCTAGTGCTTTCTCATAATTATTATCCTTCAAAATACCACCAAATCGTTTTGGAGTATTGATTTCTGCCTCAACAATAATTTTAGTTTCTGATTCTAACGGAATAATTTTTTCGATGATATAACTCCCTTTGATATCACCTCCAACAACACGCATCTCATGTCTATGTGGAGCCTCACTGAAGTGCTTAGCCATTATCACAAATTCTTTGTCGCCTAGTTTTAGATGTTCAGCTACTAGAGAGCTTTCGTCCCTAACTGATTTAATTACAATTGACGGATAGTATTTTGGGAGTAGTTTTTCAAAGTTTTCAAAATTTGAAATCACATCAAAGACTTTATTATGATTAGATTTCACTACCTTCTCAAAAGTTATTTTAGCCAATAGTTTTACAGTATTTTTCTGATGTAAATTTTTTCGCTTAGTTTGAGCCCCACCGTGTGAATAAATCATGTTCTATATTGAATTGATCTAAACATTTTCCAACTATATGATCTATCATTGAATCTATAGAAGTTGGATTAGTATAAAATTCTGTAACTGGTGGTAAAATGATAACTCCAAGTCTTGCAAGTTTTAGCATATTCTCCAGATTAATGGCAGTTAGTGGTGTTTCTCTTGCAACCAAGATTAGTTTCCTTGATTCTTTCAATGTAACCCCAGCAGATCTTGCAACCAATGTTTCATCATAACCATTTGCAATACTGGATAATGTTTTCATGCTACATGGAATTACTATCATTCCATCGGTTTTATGAGTTCCACTTGAAACACTTGCAGCCATATTCTTTTCATCAGAAACTGTAGTTGCAAGGGATTTTACATATTCAAGATCATGCTTTGTCTCCATTGAAATACACTTTTCAGCCCATTCTGACATTACCAAATGAGATTCTATGTTTAGTTTTTTCAGAACTTCGAGCATTCTAATACCATAAATTACACCTGTACTTCCTGTAATACTAACTATTAATCTCATAATGTTGTTTTACGATTTATACATGATATAAAAGAAGATCAGATATTACGCATGGTTTTCATCTAGTGATTCTTCTTCAATTCTTTCTTTTCTTTTATTTAGCCAAATTTTTACAGCAGCTGCGGACATTCCTCCAAATAAAATGACTCCAACAAGAATCATCTCTGCACTCATACAAAATTATTAGATGTGCATATGTAAAAACAAACCGTATAACTCAACATTTAATTTCGTAATTTAAAGATGACAAACATGATAAAAAGATCAGAAATGCAGAAAATCGTGTCTGAATATGCAAATCCAAGAATTGGAGTTCTAGGAAGTCATTCAGCATTAGAAATAATGGATGGTGCAAAGGATGAAGACTTGGAAACTATTGTGTTTTGCCAAAAAGGAAGGGAGACCCCCTATCAAAGATTTAACAGAATTGCAGATCAAGTAAAAATTGTAAATAAATTCAAAGATATGGCAAGTCCTACAAACCAAAAACTACTAAGAGATACAAATACACTGATTGTACCACATCGTTCACTCACTGCCTACCTTGGTTATGAAATATTAGAGAATAAACTCAAAGTTCCAATCTTTGGTAATAGAAGGTTATTTCAAGCAGAAGAGCGTGAGAATAAAAAAAATCAATATTACCTATTAAAAAAAGCGGGTATTAAATATCCAAAAATATTTGAAACCCCAAAATCAATCAATAGACCTGCAATTGTGAAAGTCATGGAAAAAAATAGAAGTTTAGAACGTGCGTTCTTCACTGTCACATCATATGCTGACTATAAAGCAAAATCTGAAGAAAAAATCAAGAGTGGGATTATTGCAAGAAAGGATTTAGAGAAAGCTAGTATTGAGGAACTTGCTATAGGAACATACCTAAATTTCAATTACTTTCACACACCAATTTCAGATCAAGTTGATTTTATTGGAATCGAAAGACGATTACAAACCAACATTCATGATTATAATGCACTCCCTGCAAAGCAGCAACTTGAAATGGATTTAGAACTACAAAATATAGAAGTTGGACATACGCCGGCAAGTATAAGAGAATCACTTTTAGAAAAAGTCTTTAAAATGGGTGATAAGTTTGTCCGTGCTGTAAAAAAAGAATATACCCCTGGAATAATAGGACCGTTTTCGCTTCAAAGTGTAATCACTAAGGATCTTGAAATGATTGTATATGATGTATCATTAAGAGTTCCTGGAAATCCAATAGTGGCTACAACAAGTCCGTATACAAAATATCAGTATGGAACTACATTTGGTATAGGTAGACGGATTGCTATAGAAATTAAAAAGGCCATAGAAGAAGATCGGTTAGATGAAATTGTCACCTAGTTGACTCTTCTAGAGGATCTTGTAACATATTTTTACGTACCATGATTGGAATGTTGTAGTAAACAGCTAATGCTACTGCGTCCGACGCACGATAATTTCTTAACACTAGATCCTTTTTACCTGTAAGATAGAGATTTGCTCTGAGTGCATCTCCACTCTCATAAATTTTGACTTTTACTAATAGCAATTCACTTGCTTCGCATATATCCTCTAACATTTTGTAAATTGTTGGAACTGAATCATGATCACCATCAATAAAACTTGCTATGTGACGTGATACTTCACCAGAGAAGGCACGCATGTAAAACTCCTTTTTATCAGATGATGATAAAACAACTAGTCCTTCGTTACCATATGGATCAATAAAACCAAGATTTGATATTGTCACAACCTCATAGTCTGGATCCTGCTCATCGTCAATTTTCAACTTATTGAACATATGATGTGTCATTAAATAAATATTGAAGATATGATCTATTTCGTATGGAAAAAAAGACTACAGCAAGTAGTCAAAACGACAAAAAATTAATTTTTTTGGGATTAGCATCAATTGTAATTTTGTTTCTGATTTATTCACGATTCGAAAGTCCAGGTTTAACACCAGACGCAATTAATTCTATTGAAAGAATCGCAGTTGTGTTTTACGTCCTAATTATTATTTCATTTGGTATAATAGGTATCGGATTAAGAAAATATCAAAAAAGAAAAGCACATGAAACTTCACAAACACCACTAACAATAATTTGTAATACAACAATAAATCACAAGGCAAAAAAAATATTCATTATCACGTTTATAATATACGGAATATTTTTTTCGATGACATCGGGAATACTTGTTTATCAACCTGAAGTCGTATTTTCCTATCATTATGGAGCAAGTATTCCTTCAGCCCATATTACACCATGCTGTGGACCGCCAGGATATATGCCCAAGTTTGTTGCATATCTAACTGAGCATATAGGAATTCAAATTGTACCGATAAACTTTGTTTTGCAAATTACAGTCTCATATTTAGTTGCGGCAAACACAGCTCTGGCAGTTAATGCTTTTTCAATATCAAAAAAGACAGGTGGTTTGGGAGGAATTGGTGCAACAACCGGATTATTTATTGCGTGCCCAACATGTGTTGGTTCATTCTTATCGTTATTTGTAGGTGCAACTAGTGCAGTAGTTTTTACAATCGCAATTTCTGAACTACAAACTATATTCATTGCAATTACAATCCCAATACTTCTCTTAACACCATTGATTTTAGCAAGAAAAATAAATACTAGTAAAAATGATAAATGTGAATTTAATTAATTGGTGTTATTTCTGGTGATTGTGAATTTCCAATGTCAAATCCATCACGGCGTAGATATTTGAGAACTAGTTTGTAAATTAGCTCATCATGTTCCACATTTTCTAGTAATTTATTCCAGGTCATCTTTCCAGAGTTTTTAATTTCTGGTGCCAATTTACTAGTAATATCTTCTGCAAGCGATTTACACTCTTCATATGACATTCCATTTAGATAAGCGGTTTTTCGTCCAGCGCACACTTTCATAAATTACCATGAATGACTACCAATAAAAAAATTATTATCTCAAAAATTATTTAATTTTTCAACCACAATCTTGAAAATTTCATCATTATCTAGTAAAATGCATGGTAAATTATTTTCATTACAAGCTTGACCACTTTCTGTATCACGTGTTACTAGTATCATGTTATTCTCTTTAGCATAACTAATAATAGAATAATCAGTATGAAGTTTTTTTCCCGCAGCCCGTAATTTCTTCACGCTATAAGCATCAAAACCCATTGAATTTAGTTTCTCATCCATACCATCATCCATCTCATCGACAAGAATTTTGTTAATATTTGACATCTTTATTCTATATCTGGTAATGTTCCAAGATTATCCGAATCAACTTTATTATCGTCTGTTCGTATATGAGCTTCGCCATCTTTGATATAAGTTCTGACATACTCTCCTGGTTCCCAATCATTTTCACTTACTTTAAAAACTGTGATGTATGTCTTACCACGTTTTATGTCAGATGCTATTTCATGTTTCTTAACAATAATAGGTGGTCCAAACTCTTTATCCCTATCCTCATGAATTTGAACCTGGCTAATTTCTCCTAATACAGGTCCACGTTTTACTGCAGTTATTACAAAATCTGCCCAATTTGACATGTGATTGAGTTTTTTTTGAAGTATAATATAATACTAGACATTCTTAAAATATTCCAAAACAAAATCATTAGTATGAGTGATACGAGATTTGTCATGATCGGCATTGTTGTCATTACAATTGGTTTTATTATACTAGGTGTATTGGGGTCTCAATTTACTGAGATTACAGTACAAACTAAAGAATTTACAGAATGTTTCAAATACCAAGAGGAACAGCCGCCAATCAAAATTGATTGCGATAAGTACCTTCAAGATAAAAATATACTGTTTGGACTAGTGATAGGAATACTAGTTGGTGGAGGATTGGCATTGTTAAAGGGTATTAAAGGCAAGTGGGATCAGGATGTCAAGTCTGAAGAGATGATGGGGCCCGGTGGTAAAAGTAAGGATGATGATTCCAAAGATGCACCTTAAAGAAAACTATCAAGCGACTCGGTACTAACTTGCTGACTTTCTAATTTCTTTGATAGTTTCTCGCCCATAGATTTGGCTGACGCAATTTTTCGTCTGCCAATCCAATAGTATACTTCATCAATCGTGTCTTTAGCAATTAGTACAACTAATCGTCCAGCTGTTTTTCGTCCGGTTCTTCCTCGCCTTTGAATAAATCTAATTGAACTTGGAACATTATCATAAAATATAACAAGATTTACCTCGGAAATATCTAAGCCTTCTTCACCCACCCGGGTTGCTACTAATACCTTAGTTTCTCCATCGCGAAATCTTTGAACTGTTTCAATTTGCTTTTTTTGTTTAAGCCCAGTTTCACCAGCCTTACCAATCAGAATCTCAGATTTTATACCAATTTCGTTTAGTTTTTCATTTATTACATTTACAGAATCACGATAACTGGTGAAAATCAAAACTTTGTCTTTAACAGAGGAAACAATGTCTAGAAGTTTGGGGATTTTTGGGTGCTCTGTTCCTTTTGATTGTGCAATTTTAGATAATTGTATTGCACGTGTAAAATTTGGATCTACTTCAAATAATTCTTTTATTCCGGCTCCTTTTTTCTTTTTGGTTCTCTCACAAAATTTTAGGAATGATGTAATTCCGTGAGCTTCAAATATATTCAAAGCATATGTTATTCGAATTGCTGTGAAAAGTGGTTTTGCCGATCTCCTATTTTGTGTTAAAACGTATTGACGTACACGTAATAACGCAGAAAGAGATTTGTTTTCCATCGATAGCTGTATTCCATTTTTTCTTAACTGAGTGTACCTCTCATCTAATGCAAGTTTTAGACATGTTTGAATTGCTTTCATGTCAAGTGGGAGATCAACGTTTATCCACTCTGTCTTTGTTTCTTGAATGTATGGCTTTACATCTGAACTCTCATCTGTTTTTTGCAGCACAGATTGAATCCTAAGTGATTTTACAATTTCGTCTGCTCTCTGTTTATCGCTTGGTAAGGTAGCAGTCATTGCTAGAAATCGTACATCATTAGAGAAACTTGTTGCTATTGAGGTATATGCATAGTCTCCTACTGCACGATGTGCCTCATCAAAAATTACCAAACTAAATTGTTCAGATGGGACTACACCGCGTTGAATATCATTTCTTGTGATTTCTGGCGTAGCACAAACTATACTATTAATCCATGATTTTTTTCTTTTGGATAATAAATCTTCACCAGTAACAATTCCAATGTCATCAAGCAAAACATGCTCCTTCAAAAATTCAAAATGTTGGTTAACCAAAACACGTGTAGGTGCCAAAAATAAGATTCCGCCTTTTTTCTGTGATAATATGTCTAAAATCACTTGCAGTGCAATTGTAGTTTTACCAAGACCTGTAGGAAGCACTATTAGTGAATTCTTAGTTTTTGCTTGAGATGCAAGTGATACTTGATAATCTCTCATTTCAATCGAGTCTGGCTTTACTAAGTTGTCTTCTAAATACTCAGATGCCATCAAAAAAATTAACAATCCATAGGTTTTATCGTTTCTAATAGCATTTTGTTATCTGATAGTCTAACTTGATTCATTTAGAATTGTCATGAATGTTATATTACAGGTAAACAGAGAAATTTTATGACTAAGCCTTTTGAGCGTCCCTCATGGGATGAATATTTTATGCTTCAGGCAGAGCTTGCGAAACTTCGTTCTAATTGTATGACACGAAAAGTTGGTGCTGTTATTGTTAGAGAAAATAGACAGCTTGCAACTGGATATAATGGAACTCCTCCTGGAATAAAAAACTGCTATGAAGGTGGATGTCAACGTTGTACTGATAGAATGAACGGAAAAATTAAGTCTGGTGAAGGTCTTGGACGATGTCTCTGTAATCATGCTGAAGCAAATGCAATAATGCATTGTGCAATACTGGGAATAGAAGCTGGTGTTAAAGGTGCAATACTTTATTCCACATTTGTACCATGTCTAGAATGTACAAAAATGGCAATTACAATTGGAATTA
>CAZBHD010000018.1:0-10967 GCA_964491985.1 uncultured Candidatus Nitrosopelagicus sp.
AGGTAAATTTGAGACCAAGCCTAGAGATGCTGATTGGGGGGAAAGGTATTTTCAAATGTATGACCCAGATGGATATGAAATTGTGTTTGCCACACCAATTAACTAGGGTTTTAATCTATCAGGATCTCTTGGATATAGCACCACTTCTCGAACATTGTCAATTCCAATTAGAACTGTCATCAATCTATCCAATCCCATTCCCCAACCAGAATGTGGTGGCATTCCCCAACCAAATGTTTTGAGATGTTCTTCAAAACTTGTAGGATCCAGCTCCTGTTCCTTTAATCTAGTTTTTAGCTGTTCAGGATCATGTAAACGTCTACCACCAGAAGATAATTCCAAATATCCATATTGTAAATCAAAAGAGCGTGAGATGGTTGGGTCATCATCTTTTGCATGAATGTAAAATGGTTTAAGCTTCATTGGCCAATCAGTTAAAAAGAAAAATCCAGAATGTTTCTCTCCTAAGGTTCTTAGATGTGAATCTAGCAAGTCTTCTCCAAACTCTAATTTAGTACCTGCAGAATTCAATTCGTCTAAAGCTTGAGTGTATGTTACTCTTTCAAATGGTGAATTTGGAATTTCAATTTTATGATCAATCTCATCTTGTTCTGTTTTACATTTTTCTGATGTGTTTTTGAATACATCCAGTACAACTGATTCCAAAACATCCATTACATCAGTATAATCCATCATCGCAGCTTCAATATCTATACTTGTAAACTCACTAAGATGTCTTCCAGTATGTGATTTTTCGGCTCTATAAAATGATGAAATCTCAAAGACTCGCTCTAACCCTATGGTCATCTGTTCTTTGTATAGTTGTGGACTTTGTGCAAGATACGCAGGTTTTCCAAAATAATCTAGTCCAAAAAGATTTGCGCCACCTTCACTTGCACTGCCAATAATCTTTGGTGTTGTGATTTCAATGAATTTTTTGTCAGTTAATGTTTCCCTGATTGATTCTAACACATTATGTCTTAGTTTGAATATCGACGCAGTTTTTTGGTTTCTCATATCAAGCGCTCGAGAATTCAGTCTATTATCAATATCACTTTCAAGTCTTCCAATTGGATCTATAGGTAGTGGATATTCTGCTTTTGCAAGTATGTCTATTGCAGTTGCAGCAACTTCAAAATCAAAGTCTTTTGCCTTACTTGACTGAATCTTACCGGAAATCCTGACTACACTTTGTCTGTTTAACCCATCTAGCAAATCCATGAAGTCGCCCTTTACTATCACTTGGCACATTCCCGTGACATCACGGATTGTCAAAAATGCCATCTTTCCTAGTTTACGTAGATCAACCACCCAACCACCAAAAAGCACTTCTTGTCCTTCCATTGACGAATTAAGATCTTCGATTAGATGTGTCCTTGTAATGTCCATAGTATTGTTGAATATCAATTCACGTAAAAACTTAGCACCAAAGATGATATAACATCTATTTTTCTTAGGTATGATATGGCATTCATGTCTATTAAAAATTTGACTACATACTATGACACGTCAAAAGGTAAGGTCCATGCATTAGAGAATGTAAGTTTTTCATTAGAGAATGGTGAATCAATAGGAATTGCAGGTGAAAGTGCATGTGGTAAGAGTACATTAGGATTGTCATTAATTAGAATGATTCCTAACGGAAAGATTGTTTCTGGTAAGATAATTTTTGACGGTAAATCATTCTTAGATATTTCAGATCACGAATTTGATCAGAAGCATCGTTGGAAAGACATTTCTATGGTTTTTCAAGGAGCCATGAATTCATTGGATCCAGTATTTACAATAAAAGAACAATTCAATGAGGTTCTAAAAGAACATAATTTTAAAGGTGATATAAAAAAGGTAATCATAGAATCATTAGAATCAGTAGATCTTAATCCAAACATACTCAACAAATTTCCACATGAACTAAGTGGAGGAATGAAACAACGAGTTATAATTGCAATGGCATTACTACTCAAGCCAAGATTTGTAATAGCTGATGAGCCAACAACAGCACTTGATGTTTTAACACAAGCCCGTATAATCAATTTATTTAAAAAATTAAAAAAAACTGGTATGACATTATTACTAATTTCACATGACTTGTCTGTTTTATCAGAAGTTGCTGAAAAGATTGGAATCATGTATGGAGGAAAAATGGTGGAATTTGGAAATTCATCTGAAATTTTTCAAACCCCCAAACATCCTTACACAATTGGCTTACTTGAATCAATACCTCGAATACATGGAGATAAAAAACCAAAATTCATCAGTGGTATACCACCTAACTTACTTAATGTAGGAGAAGGTTGCAGATTTATAGACCGTTGTCCAGAAGCGATGGAAAAATGTAAACAATCTCCCCCAAAAATAAATACAGAATCCGGATATGTTTTATGCTGGCTTTATGAGTAGCGTTTTACAATAGGTACGCAGGAATCAATTATACGTAAAATCTCACTCCGAATTACATTTTTGTCAATTGTAATCCATACTCTTTTTCCTGATACAGAAAATGCAATTGTTTGAACTTTTGTTCTCTCTTCCCATATAAATTCAGTTTCCCCTAATTGCTCATCAAACTGCTCTTCCAACTCTGTCTTGATAGCAATCTGTGCAAACTGATACTGTGTACCCTTTTGATCAAGAAGTGGTTTCAAATCCTCTCTTCTATGATTTGCCAGAAGTTGACCCGATTTACTAATCACGCCTACAAATCTGATGTATGGACTAATTTTTGAAATTAAATCTACAATTTCATAATTTTCATTTTCCGTCATCTGATTTTAATCCGGTTTTTGCATTATTTTAGTGATTATTAGATATCTTTTCATACTGATGATGAAATCTTAATCTATTGGATATTTGGGATTTCTTTCCGTTTTTTTCTCCAGAAGTTGGTTATATCGGTTTGACATTGGTAAGTTTTTTTGGCTCTTTAATTCCATTTGTTCCCATACCATCTTTTATTTTATTGATAACAATGTCAGTCGGAGATCAGTTTAACATTCATGTTTTAGCAATTTTAGCAGCAGTCACATCCACACTTGCAAAACAGATAATTTTTTACGTTAGCTATGGAGGCAGAAAAATTATTTCAGAAAAAACAAAACAACGCATGCTCCCTTTTCAAAAATTAGTAAAAAAATATGGTGCAGGTGCTGCATTTTTTGCTGCAGCTACACCAATACCTGATGATTTGGTTTATGTCCCACTTGGGTTGGCAAAATACAATCCAAGGAAGTTCTTTGTTGCCACATTGACTGGAAAATTGGTTTTATGCTACGTAATTGTTATTTTATCACATTATATGAGTGGTCCAATGATAGATCCTATATTTGATATGTTTGGAATTTCGTCTACTGAGGATCTTGACGATCCAACTCCTATACTGATTGGGATTATTGGATTTGGTGTTGCAATGACTGTTGTAGTTCTAGTTATGCTTCGTTTGGATTGGAGTCGTGTATTAGGTCGAGTAGTTCCATGGACTTTAGAAGATGATGATGATGATCAAAAATAGTCTTTTATATTAAAACTGAAATTCCAATTTTTATCCAAGCCACTTGAAATTCCAATTCTAGATTTTTGAATAGTTTTACCTATATTCATTCCATCGCTTATATACAGACCTTCTTCTTTTGTCAGATCCTCACCATATTGCTTCATAGTTATCCCTAGAGCCTGTGTAAGCTTACCAGGTCCATCCGTAAGTTTTTTGATATCTTTAATACGCCTGTTTTTTTTCATGGTATTGATTTCTTTTTGTGGGTGTATTCCACGAATTAATACTGCCCCAGCGTTTTGTTTTTTGCTTTTGGCTACAACATTAAACATGAAGTACATCCCATATGTAAAATAAACATATGACATGCCAACTTGACCAAACATCAGTTTATTTCTATCAGTAATCTTAAGTGCTGCATGACTAGCAGGATCATCACTTCCTCTATATGCTTCAGTTTCTGTGATAATACCTGATAACTCCTTCATTCCAATTCTGTGTGTTAATGTTTTTCCAAGTAATTGTTTTGCAACTACTACAGTTTCTCTTTCATAAAATTTTCTTTTTAGAAGCATATCTTTAACGACTATTTCTTTTTGATTATTGTTAATACATCTTCATCTTGCAGTACATGATTTAATCCAACTCTCTGCCCACCAAATTTTACGCTTTTACCCCAGACATGTCCAAATCTAAAATCTTTCTTCATATTTCTATGTAATTTATTACAGACATCTAGCACTGAATTATCTTTCCTAATTATTAGAGGTTCTTTGTAATCTGTCTCTCCACCTTTTGGTCGCAGATATATTCTAATGAATTTTAGTTCATCATAAATTTGGTCTCTAAGTTTTGTAACGTTGACATTTGCATCTGCAGAAACTGCAATGAATTTTGTTTTAATTTTCTTTGAAACACTTTTGAGGAATTTATCATCAACTAGGTCAATTTTATTTAAAATTGTTATTGCTTTGGCATATGTTTTATTTCCTGTAATGAAATCAATAAGCTGCTCCGAATCTATATCTTCACGTATTACAACTCTTGCACTAGTATATCCATATACGTTAAGAATGTCTTTGAGAAGTTTTTCTGACATTTTTTTTAATTTTACTTGCTGTGCAACCGCAATGCCTCCGGTTGTTGATTTCTCAATCACTATGTTTGGTGGCTTTTGATTAAGTCTAATTCCGATGTTGTTTAATTCATTAATCAAGACATCTTCATGATATGGTTGAAACACATCAAGTACAAGTAATACAATATCGGCACTCCTTGCTACAGCCAGAATTCTTCTTCCTAAACCCTTACCACTTGAAGCCCCTTTGATAATTCCAGGTAAATCAAGCATCTGAATTCTTGCTCCCCGATGTTCTAGTATTCCAGGCACGACGGTTAGTGTAGTAAATTGAAATGCACCAATAGCTGATTTTGAACCAGTCAATTTATTGAGTAACGTAGATTTTCCGACACTTGGTAATCCAATGAATACAACTGTCGCATCACCAGTACGTTTTACATCAAACCCATCTGATTTTTTCGAACTTTTTTTTATTGCGATTGCTTCCTGCTCTCGTTTTAATTTGGCAATTTTTGCTTTTAGAAGTCCTATATGATGCTCTGTAGCTTTGTTTAATTGGGTTCTATGAATTTCATCTTGAATTGCTTTGATCTTTTCTGGAATTCCCATTACTCCACCTTACTTCCTCTTATTTAATACGCTTCATATATTATTGACAATACATTTAACACATCATTGAGCAAAAAGGTTCTAGCTGTTGATATTGATGGTACTATAACCTTGAATGGTTGGGGAACTATACATTTAGGTGCATTAAAAAAACTAAGGCAGTTAAATGACAATGGTCATAAAATAATCTTGGTAACAGGCAGATCATCAGTTGAAGGTTATTTACTATCAGATTTTGGCGGTTTGACACATTTAGCGGTAGGTGAGAATGGTGGCTGTATAACATATGATGATTTAATGAAGCATAAAACTATTGGAAATAAGGCTCAATGTATTCAAGCCTTAGCATTTCTACAGAATCGTGTTGATGGAGATATAAAAGAAAAACAGGTTTTTCCACGAATGACTGAAGTTGTATTAGAAAGAACATTTGATATTCTTAAAGCCCAGAAAGTTTTAGATGATGAAGGACTGGATGTTAGTCTGTTTGACAGCGGTTATGCATTTCACATAAACTCAAACGGTGTTGATAAAGGAACTGGTTTCCTTGAAGCATTAAAAATGCTGGATTGTAAGATAGACGATACTATTGCAATTGGCGATAGCGAAACTGATATTCCATTATTCAAAGTAGTACCAAATAGTATAGCAGTTCATAACTCTATCCCAGAGCTGAAAAAAATTGCCAAAATTGTTACAACTAAAGAGTCAGGAGAAGGTGTTTTAGAAGGCTTAGATATGATTTCATCTGAACTATAGATGTAGTATGGCATTTCTAGAATTACTGAGTACAGTTAGGCACGACATTGCTGAGATCATAAAAAATCAGGGATATCAAAATGTCAATTTTTCGGTGGAACCATCGAAATCAGGATTTGGCGATATTACATGTAATGTGGCATTTTTGCTATCAAAGCAGTTAAAACAAAACCCATCAGATATTTCAAAAGTAATTGCTTCATTATTTGTAATAAAACCAGATTCTGAAATTAAAAATGTTGTTGCACATCCAACAGGTAATATCAATTTTGAAATAAATTATGAATTTTTTAACAAACAAGTAATTGCTGCATCAATGAAAGATGATTATGGGACATTAGATATTGGAAAGAAACAAAAAATTATTGTAGAACATACATCTGTTAACCCAAACAAGGCATTACACATTGGCCATATTCGAAATGTAGTTTTGGGTGATATAATTGCTAGAATTCTAAAGAAAGTGAATTTTGATGTCAAAGTACTAAACTATATTGATGATTCAGGTTTGCAGGTAGCGGACATTATAGTAGGTTTTAGATTTGTTGGACTAACAGATATTCCACCAAGTGACAAGAAGTTTGATCATTATTGTGGTGATGATGTTTATGTAAAGACCACGGAAGCATACGAATCTGATAAATCCTTAGAGGAAAAACGTCATCAGGTATTACAAGAAATTGAAGATGCGAAAAGTGAAATTTCAAAATATGCCAAGAAGATAACTAGAAAAGTTCTAAATGAACAACTAAAGACAGTTTGGGAATTAGGTGTATATTATGACTGTCTCAATTTCGAGTCACAGATTATTCATTCAAAACTTTGGGAAACAATATTTGAAAAACTCAAATCTGACAATTTGGTAAGATTGGAGTCATCTGGTGATAATGCAGGGTGTTGGGTAATTTCTACAGATGGTGAGGATGATAAAATTCTGGTTCGAAGTAATGGTGTTGCAACATACATTGCAAAAGATATTCCATATGCTGCGTGGAAACTTGGTCTTATCAATGATCCATTTAACTATAAAATACATTCCATACAAGACAATAATCAGACACTTTACGAAACAACCCTTGATGAATTTTCTGGGCATGGCGACGATAAAATTAACTTCTTTGGGGATAAAGTAATTACTGTCATTGATAATAGGCAAAAACGCCTCCAGAACATTGTAACCGATTTAATGTCAAAATTCAAACATAAGGATTCATACGTTCATCTTGGATACGAATCTGTGACACTAAGTTCAGAGACAGTGACAGCACTTGGTTTAACTACAGATGGAAAATCAGCACAGATGTCTGGACGTAAAGGTCTTTACATTAATGCGGATTTAGTAATTGCGAATCTTAAAGAAAAAGTTCTTCAAGAATCTCAAAACAGAAATGATGATTTAGATCTAGTTCAACTTAAACAAATTGCAAAGGATGTGGCAGTCGGAACTATTCGATATGAGATGATAAAGCCTGACCTTGATAAGATCATTACTTTTGATCTTACCAAATCATTGAAACTAGAAGGTGATACATGTAGTTACATACAATATTCTTATGCAAGGGCATCAAGAATTTTAGAGAAATCTGATATAGAGCCAGATTTTGATGCAGACTTTTCAAATCTACAAAACCCATACGAGATTGAACTGATAAAGAGAATTGCAATGTTTGACACACATGTCAATGATGCTGCAAATAATCTTTCACCGAAAATTATTGCCAAGTATTGTTATTTACTATCAACTGTGTTTTCATCATTCTATGAACATGTTCAAGTGAATTCCGCTGAAACATTAAAACTAAAAAATTCTAGAATATGCCTTATACACTCCTATAGAAAAACACTCAAAACCGCATTCTCATTATTGGGTATTGCCACACCCGAACGAATGTGATATCACTTAGTGCCTACAAGAAACTTTTTACACGTGCATGTAGAAACTAAACAGTGTTCCTTTTTGTCAATATGCTCATCTATCAAATGGTTACATGATGCATTTTGACAAATTTTTCTATTTACCTCCCTGGTGATAATTTTCTGTGCAATGTTATTTGCATCTTCTTTTGAGTATCCTTTTTTATCAATGTAATAATGTACTATTTGACTCCAAATCTTATCAGTTTGAATCATTATCTTTCAATTTAGATAGTTTATGAAATCTTTTTAATTCATATGCATGTTGAACAGAATAGTTTTTTGATTTTGCATTAGTTTTTATACTTTCAGCCTCTTGTAATCTAATTCCTTGTGCAGCTAAGAATGCATCATCAGTCTTACCAAGTGCTTCAAACGCCTTAGATTTTTCAAATGGTATGTTGGAAAATTTTTGTGTTAGATCTTGGACCTTATCATAGTAATTAATTGCATCAGTATATTTTTGAAGGTAGTTGTATGTTATTGCTAGATTCATTAACGAATCTACATTTCGTGCATCTATCATTAGTACTTTTTTATATACAGAAATTGCATCGTCATGTTTTCCAGTTTTATTTAGTGTTATACCTTTTCCAATAAGTGTATCAATGTCATCTTTATTTTTTGCTAGTATTTGTTCACAACAAATTAACACCTCATCATGATTCTCTAGTTTTTCATTTGCAAACATTTTGTTTTTCAATGCAAATTCATCAGTTTTGTCTATTTCAAGTATTTTATTGGAAGATTGTATAGCATCTTGATATCCACCAACCATATTGTATGCAGTACTAATGTTTTGCAGAGCAAGCTTATTTTTTGGATCTTTTACTAATAATTTTTGGCAATATGTTATAATCTCGTCAAACTTTTTCCCATCAAATAGTTTTTTGATTTTCAGATATGGTTCCTGCTCTATAAGACCTGTCATCTGGTCTCATCTCGCCAAATTGTTGGAAGCTTTTCAATTTTTTCAATAACACGTAATGCCGCATCATTATCTTTCTCTTGCATGGCAACAGAAAAATCGTATCCGAGTTTTATAGCATCTGGCGTCAAATCCTTAACATTTTTTAAGAATCTTCCCTCAAGCTCCATACGTTCACCTAATGCACAACTTAGCCAGCTGTCTGAAAGGTTTTGGTGCTCTTCACCTAAATTCTCTTCAATTTTATGTCTCCAACTTGACAGTTCAAATTTTTTGATTATTTCTTCTGTTTTCTGGGAATAAAATATACGCATTACATTCAGATCAACAGGTATGTGTTAAAAAATTATAGCTTGTCTTTAAAAAAGACAGTTTAATTTGTATGGTGATAAGTTTGGATATTTTACAAACCGCTGAGGAGAATTTTCTTATTACATTTGGTATTGTCTTCGCAATCGGATTCTTACAAGGCGCGATTCTAGCAAGGGGCATAAGAAAAAGATTTCCTAAACTAAAGAAATATGCAAAGGGTATATCTCTAATTTTATTAATCTTATTTGCAATCAATGCATCAGGAAATATTTCAAAATTTGCAGACCCATCAAAGGTTTCAGTATCTGGCTTTGAAATTCCTCAAACACCAGAAGGTGCATTTACAATGATAATTGATTTGCTAGGGTTGAATGCCGGTGTAATTGCAGTGATTGGAATTTTTATATCCATATCATTAATTCTAATCTTCAAGTTTTCAGACATTTCTCCAATTGCAAGATACTTTATTTTTACAATTAGCATAATCGTACTAATTGTATCATTGCTTGGTAGATTTACTGATTATGTGCCAACAATTTTTCAAATCATACTCTATTCCATATATCAATTAGGTCTCACCATTGGAATGTTTCTGATAATGCGGCGAAAAGTAAACGATCCACTAGAGAAATTTGAATAATTCTACATCTCTTCTTCTGTGATGTTATGAGATTATAGTAGTTTCTTTAAACCAACACATCTGTTACGAATTGTAACTTCGGTTACGCCTGATGCATCTGAAATATTCCTTTGAGTAGTATTTCCACCATCTGCTATACAGGCAAGATATAATGCAGCTGCTGCTAATCCCATTGGATCCTTTCCCGCAACCATGCCGATTTTTTTAGCCTTATTTAGGAGCATGACAGCTTTTCGTTTAGTTTTTTCACCTAATCCTGCCTTGCTAGCAATTCTTGCAACACCATTGATTGGATCTGCAACAGGTATTTTCAGATCAAGTTCTCTAAAGATTAGTCTATAACACCTGGCAACGTCTTTTCTTCTCACATTTATTCCATCAGCAACATCATCAAGGGTACGAGGTGTTTGTGTATCTCTACATGCAGCATAGATGCATGATGCTACCAATCCATGAATGGATCTTCCTTTAACAAGCTTCTTTTCGTTTGCTTTTCGGTAGATGTATGCAGCTTTTTCAATAACAGCATCTGTTAGCGACAACTTGTCTTTCAGTTTATCCATCTCACTTAGTGCTTGTCTCAAATTTTTATCCGACGCCGAGTTTACTTGTGAACGAGTATTCCATGTCCTCAATCTATCAATGGATTTTTTCATTGTAGACGAAAGTGGTTTTCCTGTAGCATCTTTATTCGTTGGACTAATCATAGTAGACAAGCCCATATCATGCATTGTAATTGATGTGCCAGCACCAACTCTACTTTTGTCACCACCATCATTTGCAAATGATCTCCATTCAGGACCATCAGATTCCCTGTTTTCAGAAACTACTATACCACACATACTACATAGTAGCTCACCAGAATCATCATCTACTAGTAGAGATGATTTGTTACATGAGGGGCATTTTTGCAAATTAGATGATTTCATCATCATAATCTACTTTTTGGGTATTAAAACGCTTATTCACGAATTATACGGTTAATCGTATGTTACACGCTCAAATTTTTGTAATTATTTTTATCAGAGCATTTTTAAGAATAATTCTTGGTGAAGAAAAAACAACCAAAAGTAGTTGGTATTGAAGTTCTCAAAAAAAATGGTTTAGACGTCAATAAGTTGATCAAATTACTGATAACTAACGCCTCAGTAGAGTTCACAGCTTATTATTACTTCACAAACCTGAGAATGCATTGTACCGGATTAGAAGGTGAAGGAATCAAGGGTGTTATAGA
>CAZBHD010000019.1:0-4723 GCA_964491985.1 uncultured Candidatus Nitrosopelagicus sp.
GTATCGTTTATCTTAACACATATATATGTATTAATGAGACGTAGGATGTCTCAAGTTAACAAATACTTCCAATAGCCAGGAAATTACAATGATAAAAGAACTTTTAGTATTAACAACAATACTAACAATCACTACACAAACTACGTGTAATCCCACATACTATAATAGTCCCGATGGAAGCCGTCATCTATATGAGGTCGCTCCGACTACCGATAAATCAGAATTATATTGTCTTGTACATAATAGTGTAGAATCGGTGTATCGATTAACCCCCAACATACAAGATGTTGAGGGAAACAACGACATCGTTCACCAAGTCTACCAAAACATACACGACTTAGATATTAACGTAATGTCATTCGCACATAAATTGGGTGATATAGACGAATCAGACTATCTACTAAAAATAAAAGTTGATGGTGAAGAAGATGTATATTTTATATTACCAAAGGAAAATAATAATGACTAAACTATTATCTATATGGTTCAAACTAACACTAACAACTCTTGATGTATTATATATACACTCAAAATTAGCTTTTCAACGATTCCGTTTCTATATCGAAGAAAATTGGATAATAGGTGATAAACCACCAAAATCCAAGCCTTCATCTAAAATCTCTCATGAAGTATCTTCGGTACGTAAGAAAGAATTTAGCAAAGAAGATATCGATTATCCGTATTGTGAGACACCATGATGGATATAGCAATAAAAATAGCTTTTTGGTTAAGTGTGGTAATAGTATCGTACAATCTCAATAAATCACTTAATAGGGATATATTCAAACACTTCAAGGATATAGGATAGTGGAGTGGTTACTAAACCCAATGTGGAAATAAGAAAAGATATACCAAACGAAGATTTCGAATGTAACCCAAGTGGTGAATGTTGGTGTAAAGACGAGAAGTTTCCACCACTACCATCTTCAGATATTTGTTTCTCACCAAGAGAGATAGATAGATTCAAAGCAATAGATACTACAGAACTTGGGAAACATCTACGTAATAGGATATATCACAACTATGGTGATTATTTTATTGGAAGAACACCAACTTCAGAACAAATGACTTCCTATATCGAGGAATATTTAATAGGTAAAATAGATAAAACTAAAGACTTATACTATGAAGAATATGATGAATTTAAGAAGAATAGAGGTATCGAAGATGAATAATAATAAAGCACGTATCACATTACATACATAAAAAACACCTCCATATAGGGGTATTTAACACGTCTAATACGTGAATCCTGAAGGATAAATACACCCACCACTTATCAACTCATATGATATAATATAGGAAAAAAGTCTACGTATCGTCTAAATTAGACACCTTATATGACATTCTATGGTGTTCACACTTACCACACCATAACCCCCCACAACCCACCAAAACCCACTTAATTGATATAAAAATATAGGTATATCGGAATATATTAATATACCACACACCCAAAAATGTCTAGCCTCTTCATGCTTTTTTAATTTTTTTTTCTATAGGGGATTTTTCTACACTATTGGGTGAGAAATCCAAGCTTTATGTCGTTTTGTCATACTTGTCAAAAAGCTAGGATTCCAGCCTTTGTATGACATAATGACAATCGACTATTATTTTTTAGCTAGGTTTCGTGTACTATTGAGTCTCAGTCTCAATAAGCGAGGGGGGTGAAAAAAAGGCTTGACTTATATAGGTTTTTTGTTGTATATTGTAGTATGTTGAATAGTACTACCTATTACTGATTACAAAATAGATAGAGGTGTAATTTACGAAAGAATGGGTATACAAGTCAAGCTTTTTTTTAATTATTTTCGGTTAGTAAGAAAATAATCGGTTAATTGAGGAAAGCAAAAAAAAGTGAAGAAAAGGCTTGACTTATATAGTGTTTATGTTGTATATTCAGATATGAATAAGATATTAAAAATCCTCAGTTAACCACGTTTCAGTTAGTTCTGATATAAACCCAAGAAGTGGGAAATTGGGATGAGAGAAAAAAGCTGTAATTTGGTGGTTTTGACAGATATGTATTATAGTGGTTAGGTAAAAAACAATTATCTCTATCGGTGTTATTCCTTTCTACGGTAGAGACAGTCGGCACCTCGACTGAGAAAGAGGAGCGGTGGGTTTCTGGTGACTACCTATTTGGAACCAGAAAATTTTAATCGGTTAGGTAAAAAGTTTTTAGCTAACAAATAAAGGAATAACAGATATGAGTAATATACAAGGTAGTATCAATCAGATAGATGAGGTAATAGCGAAAGAGCTAACAATCGACCTCAGTAGTGGAGCTTTCTACAAAGAAGTGGATGATGAGACACTACAGATGGCACTTGTAGCCATGTATGAGAATATTGAAGGTTGGAATCAGAGAGGTGTGATAATTGGAGTAGGTTAACACTATTGAGAGTGTGTCTCAATAAGGGGGGGTAGGCATTAAGTCGTGAATCGACAAAAAGCTAAAAAGCCCGACCTCGCCTAACCCGTTCACATATCCAGGAGAAAAATTTTACCTATGGAAATGATATATCAAATACTATCCAAATGGATAGAACTACCAGAATCGCTGAAAATAATATTACTAATGTACTTTTTAACTTTAATAGAATGGGAAAAATCAAATGGCAGATTTAAAAGAGATAATCAAAGAGCTTGAATCAATCGAATCGTCTCTGAATAACTCAGATACAGATACAGCCTCTCTTGACTTACATCTTCTGATAGTTGAACTATTAGATGAGATGAAGCAGAATGCGTAGTATATTCCTAAAGCTCATAGAAAATAGGATAAAGGTAAGAACTTATATGATTTACTTATTAGGTATAGTATGTGTAGTATCTATATTAGGTGCGCTCTATCACATATTAACAATGGATTAAAAGGCGTGGGTGTATTAACCCATAGGGTTTCAGAATGAATAAATATCATAATATCAAAAAGGAGAGAAAAAAATAAGAGCGAACCGATTACTTGTTTGCTATTAATAGTAGTGGACCCTCTGATATAAAAACATTGATTGAAGAAGCGTTAGCTAACGGCTCTAAGATTAATGCTATTAAGATACTGAAGGAATATATGGAAGAGAACGAAGAGTTACCTACACACCATTCATTAAGAGGTTGTAAAGATGCTATAGATTATTATGCACTACGTTATACCCTTACCAAGAAAATTAAATGGTGTAGAGATATGATAGAGGTTCATTGTAGTGCTAAAGGAATAAAAATGGGGAATTATAAAAAGGTTAAAAGTAAAAAGGATGACCGATATACCTGGCACTATAGTGATTGGGAATTCTTAGATGACCAATATGGTCATATGGTTAACGATGGTGGATATATACCAACTACACAAATATTAAATGATATCAACAACATTTATAAAAAATATAAGTTACCAAAATATAACCGAAGAGGAGAATACATATAATGTTCGCAGAAGCTGGAGCTTGGTTCTGGACAATGGTGGTAGCTTCGATTGCAATAGTAATCGGAGATTACAATGGCACGTTAGAACCTGCTTTAAATAAATTTGAAGAGAGTATAGGTATACGAACTACACTACCTGAAGACTCTACAATAGATGCACCATATTATATACCACCGATAAGTGAAGAGATAGATTCCACTTGGATACTACCCGATAGTCTGAAGAGGAATAACGATGAGTGAAGAATACGATACACTTGGTTGGTATAAGGATCAAATAGAAAGAATGAGTTGGGATGAGATACTTGAGCTGATGGATGAAAGAATTAAGAATGGGTCGTGGAATAAGTTCGTAGAGAGTTTGGGTAAACCACCTCATGTAATTAAACACGATTCTTTATTAAGGAAAATGAAATGAGAGCTATATTAAAAAACAATACCGAGATAGACCTGCATGGTTTGACGCATGGGGAAGTGGAGGATAAGCTAGAGAACTGGCTAATACTACAATACAACCTCGGTAACTTCCCACTACACGTCATAACTGGCAACTCGTCTCGTATGAAACGACTTGTAGAAACATCTGCTGAGAGGAGAGGGTTTAAAACAAGCGAACCTCTTGATGGTAATAGCGGAGTTCTTCTTGTTAGTTGAGCGAACCACTCTTTTATTTAGCCGAATTTCTTTTAGGTTTGGGTTGTGGCTTTATTGCCGTTTTCATTTACTACCTCATCTCGAGCGTAACTCTTTTGGTAAACGGGCGCCACGATGAATCAGAGGTTTGGAGATTTATTTGCTAAGTTGTTGTTTGTATTATTTGTATGGACAATCGTTGCATTCTTTTTTGGGATAGGATACTAATGAGGTTTCCACTATTACAATTATATCAACTGAATAGAAGTCAACCATTAGTCAAAGTGGGTGAATCAGACGAATGGATACAATGGAAGTCTTGTAACTTGGATGGATTACCACCTGAAAGAGAACCTGGTAGTATGACAAATCATGGTAAGATACCACAAGGACAATATGATAATTTACCTGAAACGTTTACTGCTATGGATGGTAAGGAATATTTGATAGCAAGAATATATACAATGAAGAGTAGCTGATGAAACGGATACTATATCTCATACTAAAGAAAGAACCTTTTGACAGAATACTAAGTGGTAGTAAGACTATAGAATATAGAGATAAGACAGATTACTGGAGTAAACGATTGGATGATAAGTTATTTGACTATGTTCATTTCAGACATGGATATAGTAAGACTGCTCGTTGTATGTTGGTAGAACAT
>CAZBHD010000020.1:0-3299 GCA_964491985.1 uncultured Candidatus Nitrosopelagicus sp.
GAAAGTTTACCAGATAACTTTTCACATACAAAATTTTTAGAGTTCCTGTTTCTTACTGTTGAACATTACAATGATTACTGGTACAAGAAATTACAACAGGAAAACATTTGGCCTGAATTATCGTCCAATCTTCCAAAGTGATCAAAGTGATGTGGTCAGAAAAATATCGCCCTAAACACATACTTGATTTAATAGGAAACGAAGAGGCAAGAAAATTATTAGTTGAGTGGTTTGCAAAATGGAAAAAAGGCGTAAAACCATTGCTTTTAGTCGGTCCGCCGGGAATCGGAAAAACAACCATGGCTAATTTGTCTGCTAAACATTTTGGATATGATTTAATCAGTTTAAACGCAAGTGATGTTAGAAATAAAAAGAATATCCAGGAAATTTTACAACCAGTTTTAGGCAACCAGTCAGTTCTTGGACTTCCTATGATCTTTATCGATGAGGTTGATGGAATACATGGGAGATCTGATTATGGTGGTGTTGAAGCATTAATCAATATTTTAAAAGAATCTACAGTTCCAATTATTCTTGCAGCAAATAATCATTCAAGTGACAAGATGAAAAAAATAAAAAAATCTGTTACTACAATTGAGTTACGTCCACTTTCTCCAAGACTTTTACTTTTACATATGAACACAATTCTTCAAAAAGAAAATGCAAAAATTAATCCTGGAAAAATGATGAAATTAATTACAGATTCAAAGGGAGATATTCGCTCCATGATAAATTCTGCACAGGCTTTAGTTACAGGGTTTGAACCTCCAACTGAAAAATCGTTTGAGGCATTAGATGTTGAGGAGGGAATTAATGCATTTTACAAAGCAAAATCTATTGATGAAGCAAGATCCATTTTGTATTCGATGCGAATTGATCCTAGAGAAAAAATTAACGCATTTTATTCAAGTGTGATAACAAGTAAGTTATCAGCAGATGATCTAGAAAAATTCTTATCAATTATTTCAGAAGCGGACATTCTTTATGGAAGAATTATGAAAACACAACAATGGCGTTTATTGCGTTATCTAGATTCTATACTTTTAGGATTATACACCAATAACTCTGTTATTAGATACTCTCAGTATAATCTATCATGGCCACTACTTAACAGATTACGTTGGGATGGTTCAAAAATCAAATCAATTACTAAATTATTTGCAAAAAAAATGCATGTGTCATCTAGTACGTTTTCAACATTGTATTTTCCTTACATATTATTTTGTATTAAAAACGATTCTTTAGATTTAGAACTCGAAGAATCATTTGATGAATTAATAGACAAGGAGATTGGACTTTTAGAATGAGCTGGATAAAAATCTCCATGAAATTTGATGGCACATGTATTGTATGTAAAGAAAAAATCAAAGTAAATGAGATTGGTTTGTGGTCTAAAGGATTAGGCGTCAAACATGAAAAATGTGCTGAAATAGATGAACTTGATTGTATAATATGCGGTAGGTCTGCTGGTTGCCCCACATGTGAATTTCAGGAAGAGTGTGATCGTTCTTCTGTCTCTCAATTATGCATTTGTAAAAAATGTGAGGAGAAAGGAAGTACTTTTGACCTGTATCAAAAATCGGTTAAAAAGAAATTTTCACTACTCAACATTCCCTAAATTAATATATGATTGAACTAAATTTAATTCGCGGGAATGCACTCTAACAAAATTAACGAATTTTTGGAAAAGAAGAAATCTTCCACAAAGGGTGGTGGTCAGGATAGAATCAAAGCTCAGCATGATAAGGGCAAATTAACCGCAAGAGAAAGAATCAATCTTTTGCTTGATGAGGGAAGTTTTGTCGAAATTGATGCATTAACAACTCATCATTATCATGAATATGATATGCAAAAAAAGAAGTTTTACAATGATGGTGTAGTTGGTGGATATGGAACTATCCATAATCGTCAGGTCTATGTGTTTGCATATGATTTCACAATTCTTGGTGGAACACTCAGTCAAATGGGTGCAAAGAAAATTACTAAACTAATGGATCATGCAACACGAAATGGTTGTCCTATAATTGGAATTGCCGATTCAGGTGGAGCACGAATTCAAGAAGGAATTCTCAGTCTTGATGGTTTTGCAGATATCTTTTATCATAACGAATTGGCATCAGGTGTAGTTCCACAGATAACTGCAAGTATAGGTCCATCAGCTGGAGGTGCAGTGTATTCACCTGCAATGACTGATTTTGTAATAATGGTTGATAAGGCTGCAACAATGTTTGTAACAGGACCTGATGTTGTTAAGACAGTTCTTGGCGAAGAGGTTTCATTTGATGAACTAGGTGGTGCAATGACTCATGGTACAAAAAGTGGTGTAGCACATTTTGTTGCAAAAAATGAAAATGAATGCATGGATTATATCAAGACATTACTTTCATACATTCCCCAAAATAGCACCGAAGAACCTCCAAAAATAAAAAATGATGATGACCCTAACAGATTAGATCACAATTTAATTAATTTAAAACCTGAAGATTCCTTAAAACCTTATGATATGAAACCAATTATTTTATCAATTCTTGATAATAATAATTTCTTCGAGATACACGAACTCTTTGCACAAAATGTAGTTGTTGGTTTTGGGAGAATGAATGGAAGAACAGTTGGAATTGTTGCAAATCAACCAATGTATCTTGCAGGCGCACTTGATATTGATTCATCTAACAAAGCTGCAAGATTCATACGTTTTTGTGATAGTTATGGAATTCCAATTATAACTTTAGTTGATACACCAGGTTACATGCCAGGGACAAACCAGGAACACAACGGAATAATTCGACACGGTAGCAAGTTACTATATTCTTATTGTGAGGCTACTGTCCCAAAAATCACAATTGTAATTGGTAAAGCTTATGGTGGTGCATACATTGCAATGGGAAGCAAAAATCTGAGAACAGATATTAATTATGCTTGGCCAACTGCACAGATTGCAGTTTTGGGTTCTGAGGGTGCTGTGAAAATTATGAATAGGAAAGAATTAGCAAATTCAGATGATCCAGAAGCACTAAAAAAACAGCTTGTTGATGAATTTACAGAAAAATTTGCTAATCCATATGTAGCTGCATCACACGGTACTATTGATACTGTAATAGATCCAGCAGAAACACGCCCAATGTTAATTAAAGCCTTAGAAATGCTTTCTAATAAGCGAGACAAACAATTGCCTCGCAAACATGGTAACATCAACTTGTGAGAAAAAATGATTGAGAAAGTACTAATTGCTAATAGAGGTGAAATTGCACTACGTGTAATTAAAACATGTAAGGCGTTAGGAATTAAAACTGTTGCAG
>CAZBHD010000021.1:0-2521 GCA_964491985.1 uncultured Candidatus Nitrosopelagicus sp.
ATTCCTAATACACAATGATCAAGAATATGTAATTGAACTTAACATACGTGCATCACGTTCCATGCCATTTGTATCCAAACTTGTAAGAATAAATTTAATTTCTCTTGCTGCAAAAGCTGTACTTGGGAAACCTCTACCTGATATTTCACCTACTGAATGGCAAAAGATCCCAATTCATGGAATCAAAGTTCCACAATTTTCATTTATGCAGTTAGACGGAGCAGATATTGTTCTCGGGGTAGAGATGCAATCAACTGGTGAAGCAGCATGTATTGGAAATAGTTTCTATGACGCATTATCAAAAGGATTAACATCTGTTGGCTATAATCTACCAAAAAATGGTGCGGCTCTAGTTACAATTGGCGGTACAGAGAATAGAGAAAAATTATTACCAACAATTGCATTGCTCAAAAAACTTGGATTCACCTTAATGGCAACAGAACACACGGCAGAATTCTTTCAAGAAAAATTAGGCGATGTAAATATTGTTCATAAAATTAGTGAACCAGAAAGAAAACCAAACATTGCAGATTTACTTTATGAACGAAAAATTGATTTTATCATTAATATTCCAAGCACATCAACTCTAGAGAAGTATGTTGGTATGCTGTATGATGAATATCAAATTCGAAGAAAATCATTAGAGCTTGGTATACCAGTACTAACAACACCTGAGCTCTCAGAATCATTTGTCAAGACACTAGAATGGCTACAAGACAATGAAACTACGAAGCATGCACTAGAACCATATACAAAATTAGAGTAAATCCTGTAGTTCTACCTCATTCCCAATTATCGCTCCATCCAGAGTAATGATTTTTGCAATTGAGTCATTCTTGACTTTCTCTATTATTGGCGATATTGCTTTTTTGTAGTATCGCTTCTCTGTTGCATAAAAATATGGATTGAATGCTGGAAGTATTGTAATCTCAATTTCGCCTGACATGGATGGAAAAATCATATCTTTTTTGGTTTTTAGTGAAATCCAAACACGCTGTCCGTTCACAAGAGAATCATCGTGAAAAAATACCGGATGGATGTGACCCATTATTATTCTGTTAACACTTGAAAAATTTTCTGATGGCATTGTATGACCATGAGTTAACAGAGTGTCGTCAATTACAATTCCTTTTGAACTAATCATTAAAATTTCATCTGGCACAAGTTTTTGTATGTTACCATCATGATTACCCGGAATTAGTATAACCTCAGACATTTTCTTAACTTCATCAAAAAAATATGGGACGTCATTCCATTCATTTTTGTAAATTGACTGTGTACTAGATTTTACATCACCCAGTAAAATTACTGACTTCACATTTTCTTCTTGGATCAAGTTTTTTACATTATTGGTGATTTGTTTAATAGAAGAATTTTTTCCCACGAAAACTTTGTTGGACGATAAGGTATTTTCAAATCCAATATGTAAATCAGAAATAACTAAATATTTTTTCTTTTCCTCTAAAATCATCGCGGGATGAGATTGGATAATTCTTGTTTTGACCACCAAGATTATACAATTGTAAAGAATTAAATCCTTATGATTGAAAAATCAGAGAAAATCAAATTAGTTATTTCAGAAAAACGTGTAAAATTACATCATTTCGTTCCAAGTAATAGAAAAATTTGGACAGTAGTTGGTAAGGAAAAAGAACATTGGCTCGATCCACAACTTGAATTTTGTTCCTGCTCAGGATTTTATTTTGGAATGTTAAAAAATAAGAAACCGTGTTACCATATAGAATCTATTTCGATTGCAATTAAAGAAGGAAAATATGAAACTATAAAATTCTCTGATGACGAATTTGAAAATTTTATCGTTAGTGTGATTAATGATTTGTAACCTATTCTAGTTTAATTTCAGAAATATCATCTTTAGATACTCCTTTCCATACGCCTATCATTCCTTCTGGCTCACATGGATCCACTTTGGTAATTTTCTGGATTTTTATATGATCTGGATTTGGTGGCATCCAAAGCATAGCCATGTAATCACCTACATCTCCTGCTTTTGCTGGACTTGCTAAAACAATATTCTCTTTTGAGAAACCATTTGATTCAAGAACTGTTATAGATTTTTCTTGTAAATCCATTCGGCCATGGGTGAAAAGATAAACCTTCTTTGTGGTATCAATTTCTGTCATAATCATTATCATTTTACATAGCAAATAAATTTTTGATTGTTTTTCATTACTAGATATTTATACTAGTTCAAATTTCGAAAAATATATGGCAGGTGTGGATAAATTTGGTGCAGCATTCGCAGTTGGATTTATGGTTTTAATGCTAGCATTTATGGGCGGCTTAACTCCTGATGGAGAATTACCAGGAATTTCTATACCAGACACATCAACACCAGCACCCGCACCAGCACCAGCACCAACACCAGTTCAGTCTGCACCTGAAATAATAACAACACCATCTGAGCGTGAGTCACTTACTGGCTTTTTGCAATATACAGTTCGTGGTGGTGCGGTAGATTCTATTACTAATAATCCAGATGCAAATTCTGTTACAGTTT
>CAZBHD010000022.1:0-3480 GCA_964491985.1 uncultured Candidatus Nitrosopelagicus sp.
TTTTCTAATGAAGGTGTTCCTCATGGTTACTCATTATCATCATGTACTACTGTTGCGCATAAACATAACAAATCAATATTCTATGATAGATTTAAAGAAGTAATTGAGAAGTTAGGATTTGATAAAATGCAACTTAAAGCCGATGTGAGTGAAGCTGCAGATGTTGTTATGACTGATAGAGGACACTTAGACCCTAATCCAATACCAATTTCAAAAGATGACATAATTCAATGCCTAAACGATATCAATGATGGAAATCTCTAATTCAATTTTTATTTTATATTATAAACTAAATTTAAATAAAATCACATTAACGTTTGAAAGCCATATAAAAGGCGAATATGGAGAAATTAGAGAATGCTGAAGTTTGGTATCCAGAATGGATTAAATGTTGCACGGGCAGGTTACACAGAAGATCAAATTTTAACAGCGTGTATGCTTGCTGACAAAACTGGCTATGATTCTATATTCTACAAGGACCACACAAATGTTCCACAATGGAAACATGCTATAGTGTTAGATCCATGGGTTATGCTTTCATCAATCGCAGCTGTTACTAATAATGTTGAACTTGGAACATGTGTGACAGATGCAATAAGACGACACCCATCTAACATTGCACTGGCGGCAATTACTCTAGACAGAGTTTCGAAAGGAAGAGCAATTTTAGGAATTGGTGCTGGGGAAGCCCAAAATCTAAAAGAATTCTGTATTCCTTTTGACAAACCAGTTTCTAAATGGGAAGAACAAATACAGGTGATTAAAACATTGTATGGTTCAACACCTGATAATACAGTAGATTTTGAGGGTAAGTATTACAAATTGGAAGGTGCATGTTTACAGGCACCACCGATAAGAAAACCATTTCCTCCTACATACATGGCTTCTGGTGGAAAACGAACTTTAGCACTAACTGGAAAATATGGTGAAGGTTGGTTGCCGATTGGATACACTCCAGAATTATTTGAAGACCATAAAAAACAGATAGAGGTATCAATGGATACAAACAATAGAACGCAGGAAGACAAAGATAATTTTCAAATGGCATTAGACATTGATGTCTATTTTTCAGAGGATGGTGAAGAATCATGGGCAAAAATGAAAGAAGCTGTCAAAGTTAGTTTGTTTAAACCCGAAATTCTTAGAGTGCATGGACTCAAAGAAATTGAGGGATTTGATTTTGTAAAATACTTTACCGAATATTCAATGTCTAATCAAGACTGGATTAAAAAAATGCGTGAGGCAGCGACGAAAATTCCAGATAAAATTGCTAGATCTTCAACTGGTGTTGGAACGCCGGATGATGTAATTCAGGTATTCGAAAGATTCCTAAAAGCGGGTGTTAATCATTTTGTAATAAGATTTTGGGGTTCAAACTATTTTGGCTCAATTGATAAATTTGCAAGCAAAGTTATTCCATACTTCAAAGATCAACAAAAATAAGCCCTGTTCTTAACATATAATATGCAATTACTTGGTAAATTAGAGATAAAATCTAAGGAAAAAATTATAGAATTTTTGAGTTCTGAATCAACTGGCAGGATCGCAAGTGTGGATAAGAATGGTTTTCCACAAATCATACCAATGAATTTTGTTTTCATAAATGACGTAATTTACATGCATTCTCATATAAGAGGTGAAAAGCTTGAAAACATCAAAAGAAACGACAAAGTTGGTTTTGAGGTAGATAGAAGTCTAGAATTTTTACCATCATATTTCTTTGATCCTACTGATGCATCTCTTGCTGATACACTGTACATTAGTGTGGTTATGAAGGGGATATGTGTCATTATTGAAGATAAAGTGGAAAAAACACTAGCGCTAAATGGATTAATGAAAAAATACCAACCTGAAGGTGGTTATGAGCCAATGAATCCAGAAATGGATGTATTAAATGAAGTTGCAGTCATCAAAATAGTCCCAAATACAATGCGAGGTAAATATAAAATCGGTCAAAATTTTAAGCCTGATGAAAAATTAGAGTTGGCGGAAAATATTTTCAAACGTAATTCTAAAACAGCAAAAGATACACTAGAAATCATGGGTTTTTCCGTGGCAGAGAATGGAATTAAATTGGAAAAAAACGTCGAGTGGTAAATTCATATCAATTTTTATAAACATTTTATTAGCAAAGTGATCAAATGTCTGATTCAACAATTGACGATGCCATACGACTATTAGAAAGCGGTAAGGGTAATCAAGATAGATTAAAGCAAATTATTGAATTATTTGAGACAAGAAGTTTAATTTCAATTCCAGATAGAAAGTATGTAGAGGCATTAGTTCAGCAATATCTCACACCTCGACATAGAATCAAAATCAAAAAAATTGAGCCTATAAAAAAGCAAAGACCCAGTATGCCAAGAACTCTTAAATCTACAAAACCAGAATTTGATTTTGAAAAAGATAGTAGTGTGGAAGATACAATAAATCTTGAGAGATCAGTATCAGACATACCTATAGGTAAAATTTGTTCCAAATGTGGTTACCAAAATTCGGCTGGAAACAATTTTTGTAATAATTGTGGTTCACGAATTACAGAACTTGAAGAAAAAAGTGTGCAGAGTACAGTGGCAGGTAAAACTAGTGATGAAACATCTTTTGAAAAATATGAAAGAGAATATCTTGCACGGCAATATGAAAAAACTAAGGACACGGTAAAGGAAGAAAAAACTGTAGAGTATCTTGAGGCAGAGTCAAGTCTAAGTAAAAAACCCAACAAGAAATTTATTGGAATTGGAATAGGCATATTGGCTTTAATTGTCGTTATAGGTGGTGGTCTATCCATGATTGACAACACAGATTTTTCTACAACAGAAGTAGATGAACGCTTAACATGTGATAATAACCCAATACTTGTTTCATCAACTAAAATTCCTGGATTCCCAAATCCTGAAAAGGATTTACAATATTATCTAGATAGATACAATGATGAACCAAACTACAAAGAATGGTTTGATAGGAATTTCCCTGGTCAGACTATAGAAGAAGTAGTATGCTAATTTTAAATTAGCAAAAATCATCTAAAGATGATTCACGTAATGGTTGTGCTGAAACTCCTTGCTGTGTAAGATCCATTGCAAATTCCTCTACAAAACCATGAATTGTATACACTTTTTCTGCACCTGATTGGTTTACCAATTGAATTAACTCGTTATAATCACAATGATCACTTAATGGTATAGAATAATCAGTTCCTCGTGTAAATGGGAATTTTTTTGAATTAGCCCATCCACTAAAGCCAATTGTTATTGCATCATACTTTTTTTTCATTTGTTGTATGAATGAACTTTTTGCGTTCATCATAGGTGCAACCATTACCCATGGTGTCTTTTCTAAAAGACCTTTTGATTCAGCCTCGGAATGACCAATAGCCTCTTTTAATGGCATCCCAAGATTTCTATGTAAATCATTCATTTTTTTAACAGAATCATGATAGTATAATGGATCCCAATTACTAAACAACTGTGAGATTGTTTG
>CAZBHD010000023.1:0-4463 GCA_964491985.1 uncultured Candidatus Nitrosopelagicus sp.
CTAGTGAGTTACCAAATGCGTCAACAACTCTTGCGTTAGCAACTGGTGCTCTCTCAAGAGGTGGAGTTGAAGTGCCTATTACGGCAGTGGCAGATACGTCAATGTCATCAGAAGTACTGTATGGGTCAGGTAGTGTGTGGTCAGAATAGTCAGCAGTGATTGAATCACCTTCTGAAACTCTTAATGTGTGTCCAGATGATGCATCGGTGGTTGTGAAGAACACAGTGCCCTCGAATATACCAGTGGATTCATTAGTCTCAGTTACGGTTAGCTCAATTCCACCTGAATCAGAATCAGAATAAACATCAACTTTGAAGTTTTCTGTTGAATCTGGGTTCGTATTCATGTCTGGATCAACTACAGTTAGTACTGCACTTGAAGATGACAAATATGCATCTTCACTGAAGGATGCCTCACCAACGTTCCATCTAATCAAGCTGGATGATACTACTGTTGAATCCTCAGTATATTCAAAGGATACAGTAATTCCATCTGATTCGCTTGCTTTCAATAGACCATCAGTTGGTCCTGCTGCAGTCTTAGATTGTGTACCACCGAATGGTCCTTCATTGGTTCCATCACCATCGGCATCGTGTGAGAAGCCTTGTAAGGTGATTTCACCAGCAAAGATGCCGGTGTCTACGCCAGTCTCATCTAACCTATATGCTGTAAGTTGACTGTCTCTGGTTTGGGCAGTTAATGTGCCGCCAGATCCGCCAATTGTATCAACAAGGCTAGTGTCTGTGTTGTGATCAGGTGCTACTATTGTTACAAATACTCTATCAGTCCATGTGTACACTTTGCTATCCAATTCGATGGTTGCACCGAAGTTGGATGTATAGATAGTTAAGCCGATATCCTCAGTGTTATCACCGAAGTTGTCTTCACCAGATGGTGAGTAATCGACATATTCTAATTCGATCATTTCACCTTGGTCTAATGATTCTTGGTTAGCTGATGTTGTACCAGCTGTAGTTGGGATTTCGATTACTACCTGGAATATACCAGTGTCCTCACCAGTTTCTCTGAATTTAGATGGTTCTGCATCAAATGCAGTAACGCTGTCGTTCAAGTTAACTGTAGCTGCGTCTGAATCCCATTCGACTAGACCTAATGAGTAGCTTTCAATTGTGCCACCATCACGGTTCAAGTCTTCATCAACAATTGTTATGATTGCGTCAGAGCCTATTACATAGACTGACTTGTCACTCAAGAGTGAACCTGTTCTCAAATCAAGTGTTGAGGAATCAGTGTTTAGATACGAGTTACCAGAAGCGTCGGTTGGATCAGTATATTCTGCTGTGATTACATCACCTTGTCTTAACTGTGCGTCAGTACCATAGGTACCAAGTGCACCGTTGTTTGTTGCGTTAATCTGGAATTCATATTCGAATATACCAGATGAAGCTTCGGTTTCAGTTAAGGTAAAGCCTGATGCTAGTGTTACAGATGTGGAACCTCTCACTGCTTTGACCACTACGGAACTATCAGAGATAGTATCCTCACCAGTTGGTGATTGGTCATAGTCAGGATCGTTAACCTGTACTGTTATTGTGACGTTACCATCGTTACCAGAGGCATAAGTGTCATCATGGAACATGAATTCTTGCCATGTGAATGGCACTGGATATACACTTCTGTCTAGTGATACTGAACCTGAGTTGGCTGCAACAGTTGCTGCGTCGCCTACTTCAAGTGTGTTACCACCAGCGTCTTTGTAATCCCAATAGTTCGCAAAGATGTCTTGTCCTGTGGTTGATGCTTTAGCAGTTGCTGATGAACAGTATTCTGCTGGGATCTGGAAGGATCCAGTGAATATACCTGTTGCAATACCAGTCTCTGTTAAGTGGAATCCGGTATCATGTAAACCAGCTGTTGAGAGCGTGGATCCACATGCGTCATCCCAGAGAACATCGCCGAAGTAAACATCCATTATGTGTGGATAATTATCATCGCCAGATGCGCTGCCGTCACCTACATAATCTGTAGAGTTTTGTGTTATGTATACGTCAATAAGTTCGCTATCAGTGTTGAGATCTTGGTCAGTTACGGTTACAACTACAGTATCTGCTACTTTGTAGGAATCCATGTCAAGGTCAATTGTACCACTGTGTGTTGGTGCATCGACTTGATCAGCAACGCCTGTGTAGACACCATCTGCGTCAGTATCATTGTATTTTACTCTTGGAGCTTCGACATCAAGTCGATCCTGGCCGAGAATCATAGTTACTGAATCAGATGTTCCTGTGAGAGAGCCACTAAGGTCGTCATCTACGTTGAGTTGGTTGAGCATGATAAATTCTACGCCACCTTCAAAGATGCCGGTATTATCATCAGTCTCTTCTACCTCAATGTGATAGACTCCGTGTGAGTCATCTACACCGAATGCCATGTAGTTAACAGAGATTGTTCCTGTTGAGTTAGCTGCTGCTGTTACTGCTGTTCTATCAGCTGAGTTAGTATCACCACCATTGAATATACATTCCATGTCAGCATTTCCTGCTGTCCAGTCTGTAGTACCTAATTTGACTACAGCTTTGACACCTTGTGATGTTGCGCCAGCAATTCCTACTGAATCAGCTACACACATGTCTGTTACATCATATGAGACGTATCTCATTGATGCGCTGGAGTTCATTCCGTTAAGAGTGGCTAGACCGTCGTTGTTACTACCTACAGTGTTACCAAATGTAGTTGTGAATATTGGTGAAGCTGAGCTTCCGCCAAGGTACACATTTTGGTCAGTGCTGTATGTACAAATTCCTGATGTTTCGTCACAATCACTGAAGGTGACGTTGGCTGCGTTATGGAATTCAACGATTTGTAGTGGGCTACCTGTCTTAATGGTTGGTACTCTCATGGTTGTTGCTACAGTTAGATCCTCATCAGATGCTGTGTTTAGGTTTCTGTCAGGATCGTTAAGAACTACAGTGATTTCCTCACCGGAGTTCCATTCGTCACCTGCGTCAGATTCTACCATATCAATGGTTGCACCAGTGTTTGTAACTACAAATGATACTGGAGTATCATTGTAATCAAATGTTGCTGATGTGCCTCTGATTGCGGAATCGTTAACCTTTAGTGTTGAAGTGTCTCCATCATCTGTGTTTGTAAAGATACCAGAGTTTGAGCTGGTCTCAAAGAACTCTATGTGATGATGTTGACATCCTAGTGCTGTTGCGCCTGCAAGTGTTACAAAGTTGCCAGATGTACCACCTGTACATGCTGTTGCGGTCTCAGTACCATGGAAGGATTGATCTGTATTATTTTGTGATACTACTACTGCTGCGTCTGCAGAGTTAGCATTTCTTGTAATTTTTAGTACACCGTTATCACCGAATTGTGCACTCGCCATTGCACTATATGCTAATGACGAGTTGTATGACACACCCTGTGATGAGTTGGTTAGGAATATGACTGAATCTTCGACTGTTGGATCTAGGTTCAATTGATTATCATAGATAGTCAAGTGAATTTGTGAACCTTGTGCTGCTGCGTATCTATCCAATTCGAGCTTTGCATAAGAATCCATTCCGTCACCGTCACCTTCATACTCTAATTCCACGGCTATATCTCCAGTTGGGGCTTCATAGACGATGGTTACATTACTATCATCTTTGAATTCCCATGTTTGTATAAATGGCCATTGGTTATCAGTGACGTTAAGTTGTCCACCTGATGCCTCGTTTGCAGTTGAACCACCATATTGATCTCTATCAGATAGAGCTGGTGCTCCATCAATGATTAAGTTGGTGCTGCTGCCACTTGTGGAGTTGTAAAGATAAACTGTTGCGCTACTTGAACAAGATATGTGGTCCATCTTATATTCTGAATTCAGTGGGCCACCGATACCATTGGCTCTATCATATCCTATTGGAGGACAATTTGTGCCTTCATGGTTTGTTGTTGGTGTTGTACCATAGTTTATGTTTGCAGTTGCGCTGCCGTCGTTATTTCCTACTCCTTCTGTGCTTCCAATGTATGCATACCACCAACCGTCTGCACCTTGTACCATTCGAAGTGTTTCATTGTTTACTTCTACTGTTGGTTCAGGTTCAATTTGATCAGTTTCTGCTATACTTGAATCTCGAACAATGATCTCACAAATTTGGCCACCTGCAAAGGTGTTACCAAAGTCTTCATTGACACATGAAACATACAGTTCACTTGAAGCATATGCTTCAGGCATCATATGAGGGGCGGCAAAAGTTACTCCGCCTGCGACCATTATTGTCATTATTGTTAGACTAGTTATTTTTCGTCCTAGTTCGTTTTTCATGTTATTGAAATTTAGTTCAAAAATTCTTATTTAAGCCTAATGGACAATTGGTCTACAAAATAGCTAAATTTTGAATTAATTTGAAATTCAGTCGTGAAATGATCCAGATCTTATAATTTAGGTTGTAATTATTTCATTTTTCGCCTCATTTTTGGCGTTTTAGGCATAAAAAACCTCAAAATAG
>CAZBHD010000024.1:0-4105 GCA_964491985.1 uncultured Candidatus Nitrosopelagicus sp.
AAACTAATCATGGAAAATAGAGTTGGTGAAGAAGTAAGTAAGAGATTTGTTGTTAGTGGTATTAGTAAAACTGCTGGTGGTCAAGGATTTGATAATAGTGTTATAGTACACATTGATACCCTACGCAGCATGCTAGATAGATCTGATGAATCCAATTCAATTCTTGTAAGAATGAATGATAGAAACTCATTAGTTGTAAATGATTTAATTAGACAATTTTCTATTGCATACAAAAATGATGATCTATTAGTAGAAAATATTGAGCAATCAGCAGAATCAACACTCAAAGGATTTCGTTCAGGAATTGCAATGATTAATCTAATTGGGTATTTCGGAATGATGTCATCTGCATTTGCCATAGTAGTTATTCAAATGATGCTTGTTAACAATAAGACAAGAGAAATTGGTGTAATGCGTGCAATTGGGGCAAAAAGAAAAGATATTTTGATTATTTTCATTTTTCAGGGAATGATAATCGGTATGTGTGGTGCAGGTGTAGGCACAGGATTTGGGCTAGTTTACACCACATATGCAAAGATAACAAATATGCAATTTGAAGGCAGTCTAGCACTTGAAGTTAATTATAATTGGGAAAAAATTGGTCAAACCGCACTCATCGCATTTGGTCTTGCTGTGATTGCCTCACTCTATCCGTCATATCGTGCAACAAAACTACAACCAGTGGAGGCGATGAGAACTGTCTGATACTGTTTTAGAAATAAAAAACGTGACAAAAATTTTTGGTGAAGGAGACACAGAAGTTCGTGCACTAGATAATGTATCACTATCAATAAAGCGTGGTGAGTTTGTATTAATTGTAGGAAGTTCTGGCTCAGGAAAATCTACTTTACTGAATATGATCGGCCTTCTTGATAGACCTACTAACGGTAAAATAGTGCTAGATAATATTGAAACCACACAACTAAATGATAGCCAAATTTCAGAATATAGAAATAAGAAGCTAGGATTTATCTTCCAATTTTCCAATCTTCTACAAGATCTTTCTGTCATAGAGAATGTGATGTTGCCTCAACAAATAAAAGATAATTCTGGTGATGTTTTTGAGAAAGCAAAACAATTGTTAGTTAGAGTTGGATTAGAAGATCAGATTCCAAAACGCGCAAATAAAATTTCAGGAGGTCAGGCTCAGAGAGTTGCAATAGCTAGGGGATTAGTAAACAATCCAGCCATTGTTTTAGCAGATGAGCCAACGGGAAATCTTGATTCTGTGACTGCTGCAAATATTGTAAAACTAATGAAAACTATGGCAAAAGAACTTAACCAGACATTTATTATTGTCACACATGATCGACAACAATTTCCAGATGTTGATCGTATAATTACAATTAAAGACGGTCGTTCATTTGAAGGCGAAAAACCACAATTGGAGTTAGTTGCATGAAAACTCTATATTTAATTTTAATAATGGCTCTAGTTATTACGCCAATAATACCAATTGCCTTTGGCGCAACTGTAGGTGTTCCAGAAGGAGTTTTACGAACGTCAATCACGAGTATAAAATTCCTTGATGCATACTTTGGCACATCTTCAGGGAAAATCGAAGTAGCTCCAGGTGACCGTAATGTTCCATTTACAATATCGATGGCAAATGTTGGAACTCAAGATCTAACAGGAATAAAGGGCCAGTTGGTACTTCCAGCACAATTTTCATCTTCAGAAGGGCACATGGGACAAATAATAGCAGATAATAATCAAAAAGCCGTTACTGGCAATTCATTTTATCTGACATTTTTTGTAGACGTAAGTGAAGGTGCTGATATCAAAAGCTATTCAGGTAATGCCAAAGTAGAATATTCTAGATTACGTGAATCTGGTCAAAGACAAGATTTTTTTGATTTTAGCTTCAAAGTGACAGGTGATAGTATTGTAAATCTAACTCCAGTTACTCCATACATTACATCGCTTACAAATAATGAGGTAATAGTTCAAGTCTCCAATGGAGGAACTGCACCTCTATCAAATGTTGATATAGTTTTAAAGAATGATCAGACATCAGTTACTGCCACATCAAAGTCTAAAAATCTTGAAAATGTTATCTTTGATCAGACACATTGGGATGTAGGGACAATTTCACCAAACTCTTCAGCAGAATTCAGACTCAACATCTTTGTTCCTGAAAGCATAAAAAATGAGCCACTTCACCTACCAATGGAAATCTCATATTATGATTCACACGGAGAAGCTAAGACTGTAACAAGAGTTACTGACTTTTACATAAACGGATTAGTTGATCCATATGTTTATGGAGTAAAGGTCATAGATTTGTCTGGAAAGCAGACAGTAATTGGTGAGATTTTAAATCAGGGAAATTCAGATGGTTTATTTGGATTTGTAACACTAAAACCAGATGGTGATTCTAATATTCAAGAATCTACACAGTACATAGATGAAATCGAACCAGACAGTCCAGTTCCATTTAATATTCCAATTGAATTCGTTGGGGGGGAAAGAAGTGGTAAACATGATATTACTATCGAAGTAAGCTACAAGGACTCGATGCGAAACGATGAGGTGATTACACATCACACTACAATCAATGTAGAAGGACTATCCCTAGTTGGAGCAAGTGATGGTGATTCATCAGTAGGTGGGATTGTAGCAATTATAATAATAATTGGAATTATTGCTTTCTTGTATAAGAAAGGAAAACTTCCAATTATAAGTAAAAAACCACAGTGATTAGAGTTCTAACGGATCAAAAATATTCACCGTTACATTTCTCTCTTTTGCCTCTTGCATAGTTGCATCTTTCAAGAGTGAGTTATTTGTCACTAAAGTTACCGTTTTTGATATTAGAAGTTCAATTAGAACACAATCAGTTTTTGATAATTTTCTTTCCTCTAGGATGTCTGAATCGTCAATATATTTTTCTGCTTTAAACAATGCATCTGCTCTTTGACCAATTTCAGAATTCTCATCAAATTGATAATATTGAAAATCACCAATCTTTTTCAACTTGTTAACAACTTGATCAAATGTTAAAATTCTGTTATAGGCAAGCCGTTCATTTTCAATCAAATCATTGATTACAGCATCAAAAGTAAGAAATTTAATTTCTTTCTCAGAAAAATTTTGGATTCCTTCAATCACCTGTCTATTATCTAGTATGACATATGATATGATACTGGAATCAAAGATAAGATATTGTACATTATCTACCACCGGCTTTTCTACAACAGGCTTCTCTTCTACCACCGGCTTTACCTCTGGTGACTTTTGGACCTCAGAAACTATTTCAGCAACATGGTGGATTTTTTCCTCAACTTTCTTTTTTTGTTCTAAAATTCTTCGCTTAATACCTCTCGCCTTTTTCTCCTTTTTCCTTTTTTTGATATCTTTTTTGAAAAAGTTACCTTTTCCCATCTTAATAGGTATACACTAGATAATACATAAGTCTAAAAAATTCTCATGACATAGATTGTCTAAGTTTATGTTGTGCAAGTCCGGTCTTCCTACGCCCCGCTTTAATTAGCTTCATTGCACAGTCAAGAGATTCTGCATGTGTGTGTTCGAAAAGCTTCTTAGAACACAGATTACAGATTAGCTCAGTCATTTGCCTGTTATATGCAATCATCATACAAAAGATTTTTTATTGCATCAAGATTAGATACAATCTACTATGAATTTAACCGAAGCAGATGCACGAGTCTTTGTAACTGAGGGTCTTTTATCTGCAGATCTAGAAGATCATGAAGAAGCAATAGAGAATTATGATAAAGCATTGCAAATTGTACAGTTTGCAGAAATATATCTAAACAAAGGAATTTCATTGGCAGAACTGGAACGTTTTGAAGAAGCATTAGAATGTTATGACAAAGCTACAGCTCTTGAACCAAATGATTCTTTATTATGGTACAACAAAGGAGTCGTGCTTTCTGATCTAGAAAGATTCGACGATGCGATAATAAATTATGAAAAGGCAATTGATATTGAACCTGATTATGCTGATGCATGGTATAATAAAGCAGAGTTATTGAAACATCAGGGTTTAGAGGACGAAGCAAATAACTGCTTTAACAAGGTAAAAGAGATCGAAGGTAACAATTAACAAGAAAACAGAACAGTAATCATTTTTTTCTATGGA
>CAZBHD010000025.1:0-8869 GCA_964491985.1 uncultured Candidatus Nitrosopelagicus sp.
TATGCTTCATCACTAATTTTAGGAGCTGCATCATTCATTCCTGGTGGATTAGGTGTAGCTGAAGGAAGTTTGGTGGGAATGCTTAATGCCCAAGGTGTGGAAATTTCAATGGCGTTTGTTCTAGTCGTTCTTATTAGAATATTTACTCTATGGTATGGCGTTATTGCCGGATTCATTTCACTAAAATTGAGTGGGGGTTTAACAGGAAAATCTAAGCCTAACTAAAAAATTTCTTTATTCCCGAACAAATATGATTTAATTGTGAATCGGATAATGATATTGAGGATGGTAACCATAATCCTCTATCAGATAGGTTACTAGTTATGGGAAATTTTACGTCTGAGCTGACATATGGACCAAGTCTATGAATTGGGGGGTAGAATATTCTAGTTTCTATGCCTTTCTTATCTAAAAAATTAATTAACTGTAATCGTTCCTTTTTATTTTTTAAAAGAATGTCTACCATCCATGGTGTTACTTTGTTAAGATCTGTTCCTATAAATTCAATATTTTGAACATCTTTCAGCAACTCACGATATACTCTAAACATTTTCTTCTTAATTTCTATACGCTTTCGGAGTTTTTTCATCTGGCTAATGCCAACAGCAGCTTGAAACTCTGTAAATTTAAAATTATAACCAATTGTTTCATGCTCGAATGCAGAAATCATTTTTTTCTTTGCTCCAATCTTTCGCCCAAAGTCTTTCAATTCCATACAACGTTCATACAGATTTCTATCATTCGTGATGATCATGCCCCCTTGCCCTGTTGTAATAATTTTCGGAGTACTAAATGAGAAGACTCCAATATCACTCAAATTACCTTGATGCTTCTTTCCATAATAGCTTCCAAGAGAATGTGCAGCATCTTCAATTAATTTAAGATTATACTTGTCTGCTATTTCCTTTAAATTTTTTATATTAGCTGTTCGACCATTGAAATTAACAGCCATAATTGCTTTTGTCTTTCTAGTAATTCTTTTTTCAATTAATTTTGTATCTAAATTTAATGTATCAGATGCTATATCAACTAAAACTGGTTTTGCATTGTTAGCTTGTATTGAATTTGGTGATGCTATAAAAGTAAAATCAGGAACAATTACTTCATCATTATTTTTTATACCTAGTGCATTCAGACCTAAATACAACCCTGCGGTTCCACTTGTTACCGCACACGCAAACCTACTACCTGTAAATTTAGCGAACATTTTTTCAAATTTTTTAGTTTTTGATGCTTCTGTAAACCAACCAGAATCAATCACTGATAGCAATTCTTTTTTTTCTGATTGATCCATAGATGGCTCAATCTGATGAATTTTTTTCAAATTATGTATTTTTTCTTAAAAAATGATAAATAAACATGTCTGGAAATTCTATCATGACTTCTTTTGAATCTGTATTGATTACAGGTGGAGCAGGTTATGTTGGTAGTGTTTTGACAAATGAACTTGTAAAAAAAAAAATTAGGGTAAAAGTGATTGACTCATTAGTTTTTGGGGATAGTGGAATATCTACTCTAATCGATAGTAAAGAAATTGAATTCTTTAATATCGATATACGTCAAACAGATAAAATTTCATCCATTTTAAAAAATGTTGATTGTGTAATTCATCTTGCAGCAATAGTTGGTGATCCTTTATGTAAAAAAATTCCTCAATCTGCAAGACAAATTAATGAATTTGCAACAAAAAATCTTGTTACATTAAGTAAGAAACAAAATGTTAAGAGATTCGTTTTTGCATCAACCTGTAGTAATTACGGTTCTAGTCTTGAAACAGTTGATGAATCATCTCAAATTCAACCTTTATCATTGTATTCTGAATGTAAAGTGAATTCTGAAAAATTCATTTTAGAACAAAATGATAAAACTTTTGAAACTTGCATACTTAGGTTTGCAACTGCACATGGATTATCACCACGCATGCGTTTTGATTTACTTGTACAGGAATTTCTCCGTGATGCAATAATAGATAAGAAAATTTCAATATTTGGCGCTGATTTTTGGAGACCATTTGTCCATGTCGACGATATGGCAAGTGCATGCATCTTAGTTCTTAATGCCAAATCTGAATTAGTATCTGGAGAAATCTATAATGTTGGAAGTACTAAAGAAAATTTTACGAAAAAACAACTAGCAGAAATGATCAAAGAATTTATTCATGATACAGAAATTGAAATAACTGAATCCACAAATGATCTTAGAAATTACAAAGTTTCTTTTGAAAAAATTAAAAAAACACTAAATTTTGAAACTAAAAAAACTGTGAAAGATTCAATCATTGAAATTCTTAGAGAGATTGAATCTGGAAATATTGATCCAAGAGCCTCGGAATTCTCAAATATATCTAAATTAACACAGAAAATCGACCCAATAGACGATTATCATTTTGACGAAAACCTATAAAGTGGCAAAAAGTTATCGCCATATGCGAATTTTTGTAACAGGAATGACTGGATTTCTTGGTCATGAACTTGGTCAATTGTTACTAGAAAAAGGTCATAAACTGGGTACACTTGCAAGAAATGTAGCAACATCTGATAGACCTATTGCATCAAATACCGAATCAATGATACGTGGAGAAAAACAGAGTGGTGTATCATATTACTATGGTGACTTGACAGATTATCTAAACATCTACGATGTCTTATCTAATTTCAAACCTGATGTGATTATTCACTTAGCAGCACAGACTTCTGTTGCATATAGCTTTACACACACCACTGAGGTTTTTAATGTAAATTTTCTTGGTGCTGTAAATATGGCTGAGGCTGCTAGACGTGCAACACCAAAACTCAAACGGTTTATTTTTTCTGGTTCAGTTGAAGAATACGGCATACAAACAAAGTTTCCAACTAAAGAAACCGCAGAACTCCATGCAGCAAGTCCTTATGCAGTAGCAAAAATTGCTACAGAAAAACATCTAAAGTATCTATATGACGCTTATGGATTTCCAGCAATAATATTTAGAAATGCAAATTCTTACGGTAGACGTTATAATCATCAATTTGTAATTGAAAGTATTATTTATCAAATGTTACAAGGAAAGTCTCCTGTAAAGTTAGGTGATCCAACGCCATACCGTGATTTTGTTTTTGAACCAGATCTATTATCTGCTTATCTTCTAGCTGCAGAAAGTAATAATAAAAAACTTTTAGGAGAATCTATCAATATTGGTACCGGTAAATCCTTGACAATAAAACAATTAGCTGAAAAAATTAGAAAAATTACAGGATATAAGGGTAAAATACAATGGAACAGCTTCCCAAAAAGATCATTAGAGATACCAAAATTGGAAATCGATAATTCTAAAGCAAAAAAACTACTTAAATGGAAACCAAAATACTCCCTAGATCAAGGATTGAAAATTACTGCCTCGTACTATAAGAAATAGTTTTTACTTATTTTTATGATTAATAGATTAGTAATAAAATGCCAAATAATTTAGAATTCAAAAGAAAATTTGATTCAATTGCAGAAAATTATGATTCGATTTCAAATCCTTACACTGTTAAAAGACGCTCAGATGCTCTCAAAGTTAATTTTGCTAAATTGATTTTGGATGCTGGTTCAGGTTCAGGACTTGTTACTGAATCACATAGTAGCACAATTGTTTCCAGTGACTTTTCTTTTGAAATGTGTAAAGAATCCAAAAAAAGACATGACCTTGTTGTCTGCTGCGATGCTGAATTCTTACCTTTTAAGGAAGATGTCTTTGATGCTGTGATATCTGCAGAGATGATCTACTATTTACAAGAACCTCAAAATTTTATATCTTATAGCAAGAAAATTTTGAAAGATAATGGCTTGTTATTATTCACATTTCCTAACGAGGATATGACTATAATAGACAAAGCTAGAGCAGTTCTTCGTAAGATGGGATTTAGTAAAATGTACTTTGATGACGGAGTACGTAATTTTACTAAGATTGATCATTTAAAATCTATGTTAAAGGATAATAATTTTAAAATCATTTCCATTGACAAGCAGGTTTTATTTCCCTTTTCATCACTAGATGGCATTAATAGAGCTCTAGAAAAAACGCCCTTGAATCATTTTTCAATATTTATTGTAATACGTGCAGAGGCTCAAAAGAATATATCATGTTAATTTCTAAATACCTGAATCTGAGCTAATAATCATGTCCACGGCAATAATCATATTAACATTAGATGAGATTGATGGGGTAAAACAAATTGTACCCGAGATAAAAAAAGAATGGGCTGAAGAAATAATCTTTGTAGATGGGGGATCAACTGACGGCACAATTGACGAAGCAGTAAGATTAGGATACGAAGTAATTCATCAACATAATAAGGGTGAAGGAAACGCATGCAGAATCGGAGTTGAGAAAACTAAATCACAAAATATTATGTTTTTTAGCCCAGATGGGAATGATGAGGTTATAGAAATTCCAAAATTAATTAAAAAAATAGACGAAGGTTATGATATTGTTCATATTTCTCGATTTGGAAAAGATTCAGAGAGTGAAGATGCAGGCATAATTGATAGATTTGGCAATAGAATGTTCACATTTTTAGTAAATGTTACATTTGGAGGAAAATATTCTGACGCTTTAAATGGATTCAGAATTATTAAAAGGGAAGTAATGCAGAAATTAAAAACTGATGCACAATATCTTAACATAGAGCAGCAGATATGCATTAGAGCTGCGAAAAAAAAATACAAAGTTTTTGAAATTAATGGTAGAGAACCTGATAGAGTTGGTGGAGAACGTAAGATGAAGCCTATACCTACAGGAGCCAGTTTAAGTGCGCAAATTATTAAAGAGTTTATTTTTTGGAAATAAATTATGATTTTTTCTAAAAAAAATATTGCTCTCTGCTTAATTAGCATCGCTTCAATTTCAATTATTTTAAAACTATACTTTGTAGATTTCAGTTTACCACTGATCAATGATGGCCAGTGGTATTCTTTGCAAGCCATTTCTCATATTAATGGAGATTTTGAGATACATCCTAAACGAAATCCAGGGTGGTCATTATTTCTAACTCCATTTTATGGTTTAATTAATTCCGATGATTTTCTTGTTTTTTCAAATATTACACGTATAGTTAGTATTTTGTTATTAACTTCCTCCATACTACCGATGTATCTTCTTGGCCGAAGATTCTTTAGCGAAAAATATTCGTTGGTAGCAGCAGCTCTCTTAGGCTTTGAACCTCATCTCAATTATTGGTCAGGATTTGGATATGCAGAATCTTTGTACATTCCATTAATCATCTTAACTCTTTATTTTATAATTAGTAAAGATAACAAACTAGTCTTTCTTTCTTTTGTATTTGCGGGATTCATGTGGTGGGCTAGACTTGAAGGAATAGTGATGATACTAATAATATCATGCATCTTTTTCTTATTAAACAGTAGATCTAAAAAACTACTTTTGAAATATTTTGTTTGTATTGTAATCTTTGTTATAGTCATCTCACCAGTATTGATTCAGCGGAATAATCAATTTGATGATCCCTTCTACCTATACTATAATGAGCATCTCTTTGTTGAAGATTATTATGAAGAAGGATTAAAGGAGTCAGACAAAACAGCATCAAAGTATATAGAAGATCAGGGTTTTGCTCAATTTACTTCTAGATTTTTAGCTGAAGGTGCTTTCAATGTATTCGAACAAACCATTCGTCTGTCAGCACCATACCTTCTAATTTTAATCCCATTTGGACTTTTATTTTCATTACGGGCATTTGATCAAAACAGTTCATATGTTAAAGCAAATTGGCTCGTACTCCTTCTTTATGGCGCAATTATGATAATTCCGTTAGCGGTTATAACTGAACGTAGATTTCTACTTGCATTATTACCTCCTCTGATAATTTTTGCTGTAATACCAATTCAGCGTCTAATTGAGTATGGTTTGAGTACTTTCTCATTTTCATCCAAAAATAAGAATATCTCTCTTATGATTATTTTGTGCATCATTCTTTTGTTATCTGTATTTTTTATGGATAGATATGAAAAAACAGATAACACACTAGAAAATGAAAAACTGCTATTCGCAGATTTTTTAATAACCGATCTTGACGGTCTTATTTTTGATCCAGCAACATCTAGGACCTTTGACCACGGCTATCTGAATTTTTCAAAGCTAAACAATCCTCCGGGAAACTTTAAAAATTTCCAAGTGTTTGATGATCCTGTTTTTGGAACTGGGAATCGTGTTTTAGAGATGTATGGTCAATCATTAAATGAAATTATTACCAACGCAAAAAATCTTAATGTAAAATATATTTTAGTTGATGAGGAGAATAATAATGACATTTTAGACGAGTTATATCTTGAGAAACAAAATTATTCATTCCTAGATAAGATACATGATACGCAAGAAAATGGAATGAAGAAATTAAAAATTAAAGTATTTGAAATTAATTTCGAACAATTTGCACCTTAGTTTTGTTTTTTATTTTTAAATTCGGCAAACACTAATTTGACTAGTTTTCTTGTTTTCGGATCAATCAAATATGTTAATCCTAGGTATCCTACTCCAGAACCAATCAAGAATGGTAAAAAGTTAGGCAGAAAAACAAAGATTTCTTTTTCATAAATTAAAAACTCATTCATCAGAACATAAATTATGACGAAAACAATAATTGTTGCAACTAAATATTTTATGATAGCATTGTAGTTTAATTTAGGATGGAATTCACGATAAACCAAAAAACCCAGATAAATCGTAAAAGGTAACTGTGTAATTGATGAAATTATTCCCCAGGCTATAACTAATTCTAATTCTGTACTACCATATTGCACAAGAATAAACAATAAAACTACTAATGATAGCAAAGAGACACCACGTTGGATATTTACAAGAGTTGGAAGTACAAACAATTTGCTTTTCACGTAATCCATAAATGTTGAATTTTCAAAAGTATCTACTTTCTCTATACCGCTTAATGCCTGTGAAAAGACATTCTGCATTGTTCTCAGAAATGTTAATGGAATTAATGTGAATACTACTATTACTGCAACCTCGTAAAGTGGATTTAACAAAAAAAGACCAGGTCTAGCAAAAACCAGAGTCATTGCTGTTAATGGGAAAGCAAAATACAAGACACGAGTAAAATTCTCTTGGAAAAATTCCTTTTTACCACCAGATAATAATTTTGGATATAGCGCTCTGTTAATTTTTGCAGAATGATTTACCAAATGACTAATTGAATTTGCTGCAGTCCAGTATGCTAAACCAGTTAGTGAGCCTGAAATAATTGTAAAAGCAGTAACATCCGACCTTTCAAAAACTGATGAAATCTTTGGATACAAAGGTAACCAAACTAATTTTGTCCATTTTTTTACATATTTTATTTGGAATCTTCCTTGGATTTTATGTCTAGCAACAATTAGTAAAATGACTATACTAGAAAGTGATGCAAGGGTTGTTGTAATTATTACTCCTTCTATACCCATATCTAGAAAATAAATCAACGCTAAGCCTATTGGAATTTTTGTAATCTCAAAACTAAGTAATCCATATTCAGCTGCTTGGGGTTTGAATCCCAAAGTAATTGACGTTAAACTATATTTGATAAACTCTACTGGGATTATAATCAGTGCTAAAAACAAAACGAAAAAGTCAATGCCAACACTACTTCCTACCAATTTAGCAATGATTAGATAAACTATGATTGCTCCAAATGAAAATAACATACTTGATTGTAATGCCGTTCTGCCAGAATCAACACCTCGTGCAATCTCTCTAGTATTCCAGTATGAAATAAGTGGGCTAAACATTAAGACATAACCAGTTAGAGCCCCGATTAGTCCCCACTCTCCAAACTCTTCTGGCGTTAAACGTCTAGTGACAATTATTGTAAAAATTAAACCAGTGATCAAACTACCTATTCCAACTACAAATGAAATTAGACCGGAAAAGGTAACACGAATTTCAGACATTTATATCAGATTTACTAGATTACAAATTTTAGATCTTATAATGTTTGCAATTATAATTGTCTAACAGTTATTCTATTTTTAGTTGTAATTAAAAAATTAATTCTATAATTTGTTATCTAATCTTGTAGACATGTTATTGACATGAAGTTTATATCATGATTCATGTATTTTTATTTTAAATTATATGCAAAAACAACTGAACAAATTCACTTACAAATGTAGAAAATCTGTAAGCAAAAAATTATTATCATTACCTTTAATCTACAAAGTTACAAAAAAACTACATAGAACCTACTGTACACTAACTGGTTTCTTACACGTGTTACCAGATTTTTATATAATTGGCACACAAAAGGGTGGCACAAGTTCTCTGTATGGATACATGATAGATCACCCTTCAATTCAACCATGTTATTCTAAAGAACCTAGTTATTTTGATAGGTATTTTGACCGTGGACTAGATTGGTATAAAGTAAATTTTCCTTTTAAAATTCACAGATTTATTGTGACAAAGATACTTCAAAAGAAATTCATAACAGGTGAAGCTAGTGTTAGGTACCTAGATCACCCACATGCCCCACAGCGCATAAAGCAAGTAACTCCACACGCAAAATTTATCATACTTCTAAGAAATCCGATCACGAGAGCCTTTTCACAACATACTAGAGTAAAACACAACAATAGAGAGTCATTAACATTCAGAGATGCTTTTTTGAACGAGTCCAAAAGAACCAAGGAGGACTACAAGAAAATTTTTTCAGAGCCTTTTTACTATGCTGACTCTTATTTCACGTATTCATATTTTGAACGTGGAATCTATGTTGATAAAATAAAACATTGGATGGAGGTCTTCCCAAAAGAACAATTCCTTATAATACAAAGCGAGGAATTTTTCAGAGAACCATCTAAAATATACAATCAAGTCTTGGATTTCTTGGGAGTAGAGAACTTT
>CAZBHD010000026.1:0-2722 GCA_964491985.1 uncultured Candidatus Nitrosopelagicus sp.
CAAGTTACCATTATGTTAAAAATATTAGAAAGTGTTATCTACATCTCGAATAACACTCTTTATGGTAAGCTATACTGCACAAGTTGCAAAAAGTCATAAAAGATTTAATTCGGCTTTGAGTAGAGCTAAGACTAGGCAGGCATGTCTCAAGGCCTATTATAGTCATAAAAAAGAACATGAAAGGCTTCTGAAGAGTCACCTGAAACAAGAACTAGCTCAAACCAACAGAAAGAAATCAAAAATCCCTCGTAAATAATCTACAATGATCAACCATCATTGTATTTTTATTCATATTTGAAATTATAAGTAACTAATCAATCAAAAATTAGATGATGGACATTTCATTCAATAATATCTATAATTGTGATTGCATACAAGGAATGAAATCAGTTCCAAAAAATAAGATTGATCTTGTAATCACAGATCCACCATTTGCTATCAACTTTAGAGCAAAAAAAGCTAATTACAATAGAAAACAGTCACATGTCTTAGAAGGATATAATGAAATATCTGCTGAAAACTATTACGATTTTACATTGGAATGGATGTCTCAAGTTCATAGAATTCTAAAGGAATCAGGAAGTATGTACTTGTTTTCAGGCTGGAACAACCTGAAAGAGATTCTTATGGCAATTGATGATGTTGGGTTTCATCTCGTCAATCATATAATTTGGAAATATCAGTTTGGTGTTGTAACCAAAAACAAGTATGTCACATCTCATTATCACTGTCTATATGTTTGCAAAAATGAGAAAAAAAGAAAATTTTTCCCCTTTAAACGCTTTTCAAAGAATGCCAAATCAGAAGACGGACACAGTCTTCATTATCAAGACAAGGAAGATGTTTGGGAAATTAAACGCGAGTATTGGACAGGAGACACGAAAACTCCAACCAAGTTACCGGCTGAAATAATTGAAAAAATATTATTTTATTCAAGTAAAAAAAATGATATCGTGTTTGATCCTTTTTTAGGTTCTGGTCAAGTTGCAGTGGTTAGTAAAATACATGAAAGACGGTTTTGTGGTTTTGAAGTTGTCAAAGATTATTATAAATTCGCAAAAAAACGCTTGGATAAAAACACCTATCGTTTGAAAACTAAGTAGTTTTTTCTTGTTTTACGAGATACACATTCTCTAAAAGCCAGTTGCAAAACTCAGAGACCGACTCGGTGAATTCATACCAAACATGAAGAGAGTGTGGTAAAATATCAATTCTATCTTCTTTTCTTCCAGCTTCATTTGCTGGACCAAGAAATACCTTTACTCCTTCCTTACCTTCATACATGTAGGCATCTTCCACCTCCACATCACCAAAAAGTTCCTTTGCTTTTTCTTTGATTTTTTCACGCTTTATTGGAAATCTTTGCTTTTCCATGTCTACAATAAAGCTCAAATCTTGCTTTCCATACATATCAAAATTATCAATTTTTCCTTCATGTGGAAAATTAACCAATAATTCAATGTTGTATTTCTTTCCAACATCCTTTCCTATCTCACCAATTCGTTTGTATGCGATTGCAGGATTTTTTTTTAGAAGCATCCGAATCTGTGGAAAGTGACGTTTAAGTTCTCTTTGCAGATCCTCAGTTATGACAGTGAATATCATTCAAATTCATGTAGAAGAATGCCTTATTTAGATTAGTTTTTTAGCACAAAAATTTGCCATTGTGGTATGGCTATGCCGATGGATTACGATGGACTTCGCGGTGAAGATGAATCTGAGAGAACCGATAATGTTACTGATTACAAGAGGACATGCATTGATTTTATCGAAGATATTTCTGGAAGCTATCTGGAGTGGGTTGATTATTATAAGCTACCAGAAGATGAAGACAAAACAAGACGAAGAGAAATTGCAAGCATTATAGAAAGAACAAATACATGGCTTGCCAAGATTCCACAATCCATCAAGGCAGTTGATGTTGTTATGAACGATGGTATCCAAAAGATGGCAGAGGCAACAGCTGGAAAGCCATTCCAGATAGGAGTTTTTGTGAATCAAAAATCAGATTATACTATGGCAAAACCTGGAATTATTAATGTAAATGTAAAAGCTTCAGGGAGAGAAGGTAGGAGAACAAAACTGGGATTCCATCATCAGAATGAGCGATTTCGAATAGAAACAACTGGAAAAGCATTCTTTGACGAAACAAATCTTCCAGAAGATGAGTTTGATCTAATGGATATTAATCTGAAATTAAATGCTCAAGAATGCAACCAGCGTGATGTTATATCATTTACTATCATAGTTAGTGAGATGAAAGATGGGATAGAACTTGATCGTAGGGGTTTATCAACCGTTATACATATTGTATGATCATTCAGGCAATAGACTAACTTCTAGAACAATTCTAGGTTCTTCTTGTCTGCTCTTGTCTGTATATTTTAGTGATGAAATTTTTTTACTCAGTTCCTCATCATCAACTAATCTAGCCTCACCTGAAATTTTTTTTCCGTCAAATTCAACTTTTACCATCGGATTAGCAATTGCATTTTTCAACCAATCGCTGTTTGAATTTCTTCTGGAAAAATATATCATATCATTATAAGTTACTGCCTTTGCCCATACGGAATGCTCATTCCCAGTTTTTCTTCCCATAGTTGTTAGAAGTGCTTTGAATGTAAGATTATTTGTGATAGACAAAATTTCACCCGAATGCCAAAATTGCACCGAACATAGCAATAAGTGTGGAGCCACCAACTCCAATAATATACATAATTGT
>CAZBHD010000027.1:0-15375 GCA_964491985.1 uncultured Candidatus Nitrosopelagicus sp.
ACATTCGATTGAAGGTGACTGGAAAGAAATTGGTCTTCCACCTACTCTTCCAACTGTACCGGGACATGAGGTTGTAGGACAAATTGAAAAAATTGGTAGTGATGTTGTAAAGTTTAAGATTGGTGATAGAGTTGGAATTACTCCTTTGATGGGTTCATGCCTTGATTGTCAATATTGTAATGAGGGTAAAGAATACTTGTGTGAAAATATGGAAGTTACTGGTGAGTCGCTCAAGGGTGGCTATTCTGAATACATTACAGTTTCAGAAGATTTTGCAACAAGAGTTCCTGAAACTATGACATCTGATTATGCAGCACCACTTTTCTGCGCGGGAATTACTGCGTACAAAGCTGTAAAGGCTGCCGAGCCGGAAAAAAATAAGAAAATTGCAATATTTGGAATTGGTGGAGTTGGTCATATGGCTATACAGTTTTCGAAAGTAGCGGGATGTGAAGTTACTGGTGTTTCAAGAAACGAAAAACATCTTGATGTAGCAAAAAAGCTTGGTGCCGACAATATCTTTGTGTATTCCTCAAACCAAGAAAAATTTCTTAATAATCTAAACGAAAATTATGGTTTATTTGACGCAGCAATTGTCTTTGCCCCAATAGATGAAGTAACAGACACTGCAATAAAATCTATCAAGAAGGGTGGTACCGTGGTAATTGCAACAGTAGGCAAGATTCCAAATTTCTTGGCATTTGAAGAAAAAACAATACGTGGTACGTTAATTGGCTCTAGAAAAGACATGGAAGATGTTATCGAAATTACTGAAAAAAATAATTTTGAAGTTGTAACAGAGACATTTCCATTAGAGCAAGCAAATGAGGCATTACAAAAACTAAAAACTTCTGATATAGAAGCAAGAGCAGTTCTAATTCCTTAAATATAGAACAAAATTGGGGCAATTATGAATTGTAGGCGTTGCCATCATACTGATGAGGCGCACACAACAAGTGATTCTAATGAGTCAATGTTAAGACGAGGAAAATGTGAGATTCCAGATTGTACTTGCAACCAGTTTTTGGATGCATTTGAAGAAATTGATGATGAACAACTCTGATTCATATATGAGATAGGAAAAAATTGTTCATGGAGAAGCATGCATCAAAAGATGATATGGTGAAAAACTATGAAAATCTTCTAGCTAAGATTAATGCTTTGGAAGTTACTGCAAAAGATGACTATCAAAGAAATATTGTAAAAGTACTTAGACCATTAACAGAGGGACAAATTCATTCAATTAACGAGTTTGATCATCTGAAAAAAGCAATTGATCTACTAACACTTCAACTGTTCGATGTAAAAAATAAATCATAACCCAAGTGATTTTTTCTAGTCAGTGTTACATGGTGGTTTGTATTTACTAATTATTTTCTGAGTAATCCTTTCTCTATCTGTTTCTTGGGAATCTGGCATTGGATAAATTGCCAAATATAGCATTTTTTCGGAACCAGCATGTTGGATCCAACATTTGAATTTATCATTCTGTGTGAAAAAATCAGTTTTTTCAGTTTTTTCTACGTGAGAAGCATATAACATGTTAAAACCGTTTTTTGATTTACTAAAAAGTAGATATATCAACTGTCCCATTGGGGGACCCCATTCTGAGATCTCTATAGGTCCGAGAAATTCATAATGCAAAATTTGTACTGCCAATTACAATATTGTCTGGTTCATAAGTATTAAATTTGCCCAAGAATTCTTCAAACTAAATGTCAGAAATGGAGAATCCTCACCATTATAGAAAAGTAGGATATTCTATGATTTTAGTTGCTGCATCACTTACAGCAATAGGCTTGATACATCTATCAATTGGAGAAAATGTACTTTTTGGAGATCAGATGCAGAGAGATAAAACTGCATTTTTTGAAGAATGTAAAGCGATATTTTATGCAACCGAAGAATGTCAAAAATTTGCTAAAGCAGGTAATACACTGTATGAGATTCCTAGATTAGATCCAGACCAAATGTCTGAAGAAGTGTCAGTTGTAGAATCAGATATTACAACACCAGAATCTACACCTCAGCCAATCTCTGAAACTGTGATTATTCCTGCAGGTGTTGGCGTACCAGGATGTGAAGAAACAGATGAATGTTATCTTCCTGCATCACTAACCATTGGAACTGGTACTACAGTAATTTGGCAGAATGATGATAATGCTGCACATCTAGCAACAAGTGGAACACCTAATGGTGGACCAGACGGTGTATTTGATTCGGGTATGATTATGGCTGGTGGCACATTTGAAAATAAATTTAATGATGGTGGACAGTTCCAATACTACTGTATTGTTCATCCATGGATGGTTGGAACGGTAACTGTAACATAGTTAATGCTCATTCATGTAATCTTCCCACTTGTTTAGATTAGATGTAAATCGATTCATTTGATACATTGCACCACCTATAATTCCAGCATGATAAAATGTATACAAATACACTTGCGAATGTGTGGGATCACTTTGAGTTATGCTCATACTAATCATAGAAAAGAAGATGAACGTTCCCGCAAATGTAATAATTCTACTTAAAAGTCCTGCATTTAATCCAACTATACGTCTTGTAGCAGCTGCCATCAATGTAAAACTTGATGCAATTAGAAATGTTGTACCACCATTTGATGTTATCATATCTGTTGCCCATATGAGTAAACCATCATCAACTGGAGATGTTTCTGGCATTAATGCACCACCATGTAGTGCAAAATTTACTGAACTAAATAATCCACCAATAACTAGGAAAAAAAGAAATGTTTTGATGATTTTTCGTTTTAATGCACTTCTTGTTTGAGATGGTTGTAATGCCTTTTCAGAAATCTTCAAGCCATACAAGAAACCAATTCCAAATGCAGGGCCAAATAAAATATAATTAACAACTGGATTTTCTACCATAAAATCATTGAAGTACGTATGTAATAATACAGCCATTATTAATGCAGATGCAGCAGCACTTGCAAAAATTATGAAAGTTGAAAATTTCAATAATTTTGGCTCTGCTGAATCAGAATTATTCCATGTATACATATCAAATTATGTTGAGATTTAGATTAAAGCCCCAAGTCAAAATTGATTTATGTGGTTTGTTAATTCTCGTAAAGCTGTCACTTGTGAGAGTATATACTAACTCAATTTAGAAAGGGTAATAATCATTTGAGAATGGTTCAAATTATGAAAGCGCTTGTCTACGACCAATATGCCAAAGATGATGATTTTGAATCAATTTTGAATATTAGGGATATTCCAGAACCTGTACCAAAATCACATGAAGTCATTATCAAAGTAGAATCTGCGGCACTGAACTACGATGATATATGGGCTATGAGAGGAAAGCCAATTGATGTTCCATTACCACATATTTCAGGAACAGATGCTGCAGGGATTGTGACCGAGATAGGTGATGGTATAAAAAATCTCAAAGTAGGTGATCGTGTTGTTTCTCATGGGAATTTATCCTGTAGAGTTTGTAGTATGTGTACATCTGGACGCGAGTATAATTGTAGACAAAGAAAAGTCTGGGGGTTTCAGACAGGACCACTATGGGGAGGATACTGTGAGTTCACTCATTTACCTGAATTCAATGCTGTAAAAATACCTGATAGTATTACTTTTGATAATGCAGCTGCGGCATCAATGACAATGATGACATCATGGCACATGTTAGTTGCCAGAGCAAAGATTCAACCTGGTCAAACTGTGGTTGTAATGGGAGGAAGTTCTGGTATGGGAATATTTGGAATACAAATTGCAAAACTCTATGGGTGTGATGTAATTGCCACAGCCAGTCAAGGTAAATTAGAAAAATGTCTTGAGCTTGGTGCTGACTATGCAGTAGATCATAGAAAAGAAGACTGGCACAAGGAGGTTAAAAAAATTGCAAAAGAAATTTCAAAACAAAAATCTAAGGAATCAGAGATTGATATAATCTATGAACATATCGGAGGATCACACTGGAATAAAGAACTCTCATTACTCAAATATGGAAAAACACTTGTAACTACAGGTGCAACAACAGGATATGATGTTAAAACAGATTTAAGACATATTTTCTTCAAAGGTTTGAACGTTGTTGGTTCAACACAAGGTACACGCTCAGAACTTGAATCTGGATTACGCTGGATGGCTAAAGGTAAAATAAGATCCGTAGTTGACTCTATATTTTCACTTGAAGAAGCACCTATCGCACATCAAAAAATGCTTTCAGGAAAAAATCTGTTTGGAAAAATATTGATGAAACCATAATAATGCCTAGAAAGATGCTGTTTTAAACCTGAGATGTGAGACTAAATCTATGAAATCATTGCCGATTATAATATTAGGAATAATAGTTATGATCTTTGGAATTATATTCCAATTTCAAGGTCAGTGTGTAATTGGTCCGGAATCGTCATTCATGTATCAAAACCCCAGCTGGATTGACAATGGCATATACATTGGAATGATGGGTGTGATAATAATTCTCATAGGTTATTTTGTAGAAAAGAAGAAATTAATGTAATCCGTTTTTTTCAAAGTATTTTTGATGATATTCTTCTGCTCGATAAAATGGAACCGCCGATTTTATCTCAGTCACAATCTCATTGCCAAATCGTTCTTTTGCAAGAGGATTGAGTTTTTCCTTTACTTCTTTGGCTAATTCCTCCTGATCTGAATCATGACAAAATATTGCAGAGCGATATTGTATGCCCATATCTGGACCTTGCCTATTAACTGTAGTTGGGTTATGATTCTCGAAGAAAACTTTGAGAAGTTCTTTATATGATATTTCTTCTGGTTCGTATTCAACCTCAATTGCTTCAGCATGACCAGTTCTATCTGTACACACTTGTTCGTATGTTGGATTTTCTAAATTACCACCTGTATATCCGACTTGAGTTGATTTTACACCTGGTGTCTTACTAAATATTTCTTCAACATGCCAAAAGCATCCAGCCGCAAATGTTGCTTTTTTCATAAAATCACTAAACTCTTTGTTTTTAAAAACCACACGATAATGGATCTCCAGGTTTTAAAATTTCACGAATAACAATTGTGGCATATGAACCACGGGATAATTGGAATTCAATTATATCATTGGATGTCTGAAAATTGTCGCATTGTATTGACGAGTTTCTAAATCCACCCTCTACTGATATCTCTTGAAAATCTTTTATTAAAAATTCTGATGGTGAAACTTCTTCGGTTTCTAGAATTTTTTGTATATAGTAATCAAATCTTGTTTTCTTGAAATATGAATGACCTACTAATGGAACTGTTAATCTTTGATCAGGTTCATTCTGAAATTTACCTAACTGACTAGTCCTATCATAGCAAACATCGCTCTCTTTTGGATGAAACAATTCTTCCTCATATTCAAAAGCCATACTAAGTGTCTTGTTGAAAATATAGGATTGATATGCTTGAACATAAAACCGTCGCATTTGTAATGGTATTTCACGTATTGCAGTCTTCTGGTCATTTGATTTAGCAAGACTTCTGAGAACTGCTGTTTCTATGTCCATGGATCTAGGTAATTGATCAATTATCTCCAACTCTGATTTACGCTCTGCAATTAATTTTCTATACTGATTGTTCTCCTCAGAATCATATTTTGATGAATAATTTAATAGGAAATCAATTGCTTTCTGATAATCTTTCTGTATTATTGCCTTTCCAACTAGATGTGTTATTGGACGCTTTGAACCAAATCGCTGATATCCAAAGAAATTTAAAATTTTATCATGCTCATTGAATTGCGAAATATCTTTTGTTGAGTCGGAAATCTTTATTTTGAATTTGTTTCCTAGCATGTCTTGTTTGGCAATTGGTTTTTTAGAAAACCCAATTCGTTTTAGAGAGTATTTTTTACCATCAATTTTTTCTAATGATCTTGATATAGTTTTGGCCTGAACAAACTGCTCAGTTATTGCATGAGAGTCCTTTAGACCAAGTGCACGAAGTACTAATCCAAATCTTTTTTCGACATCACGTAATGCATGATTAGTATCAATACCATTTTTTCGGAGATTGTATATTGCGAATCCAGTTTCTTCCGAAATTGTATCAAGCGCCTTTTCAGATATCACTTCGCTTACTTCAAAATCTTTATTGTTTTGTTTGATTTTACCATTGGTGCCTGAGAATTTAGTTGAATATACATTCAGCCCTAATTCTGAATCAATTTCTGGTATCACGATTCTATAATAACATCCACGTATTGTGAGACAGTTACCTCATTGTTTCCGATACCAAGTAAAACCTTGTAATTGCCTGTTAATGATGTCTGACTTGCATGAATAGTTAGTGAAACACTCTCAGAATTTCCTTGAGGAGAACTTCGTGATGAAGAAATCAATAGATCAGTAAAGTTTGTTGTGGATGATGCAGTGTGTGATGTCTTTATCTCACTATTTATGGAATCTGAAATATTCCTATATGTAATTGTAAGATTAATTTTGCCTGATTCACCTTTTTTGAGTACTAAAATTTGCTTATCTGTGTTTATGCTAAATGGCAGTGGTTTTGTTGTATCTATAACTCCAATATTGTTTTCAGCCCATTCTGTGAACCAAATTGCACCATCTGTGATATCAAAACCAAATATCTGCGCAACACCGCAATTTGCACTTGATTCTAAATCACAGTCAGCCCAATTAGGATTCTTTGATGGAATCATATATTCAACAAGTGATTCATTCTTTACATCAAGAACTCCAATCTGATTTGAGGTTTGTTCGTTAAATACGAGATTGCCAAGATTATCAGTGTCAATCCAATATGGCCTAGAAACTGGGGATTTTATCACGCCAGTACTGTTTCCGTATGTGGAAAGTGGTGGTGTTGTTGTTATGTATTTTGTAAACTCTTCAGTTGTAGGATCAAATTTAAAGAAGAAACTGCTGGAAGTGTCAACAATCCAAACATCTCCATTTTGATCAATTGATAAACCGTTTGCAGTATTAAGATCATTTGGAAAATCAAAAACTTCGATATATTTCTCTAAAGTGCCCTCACTATCATCAATTGAAACTTCACTCTGATAATCTTCAAGGTTCAATTTAACAAGAAATCCAGTTGTGTCTACAACCCAATTAGTATACCATAAGTTATTGTTAGAATCAATTGCTATATCGCCTGTAAATGCTTCTGGTATTGGATTCAATACGCTCATGTATGTCACACCATCCATGTTTTGTGCCAAATCAAAGATTGTGATTTTTCCGCCAGTAAAGTCATTCACAAAAACATTAGAGCCGTCAATTTCTAATTTCTGTGGTAATGAACCTGACGCTTCTGCTGGATATGCTATTCCATCATAAGTCTCTGTAATTGTACTAAACTTCCAAATTGAGTCATATGTTCCATCGGTATACCATAACGTGCCGTCAGGTGAATAATCCATTCCCCAAGACATTGTTCTTCCCTGCTCTGGCCAAAATTCATTTTCAAATTCTGTAAATTGTTCAGTTGAAGGAATAAATCTTGCAATGTTACCCGTATTACTTTCTATGAACCAGACATTCCCATCAGGTGTGACCTTGATTGCAAGTGGCTGTGTACATAATGTAGGAATTTTGTATTCGGTGACATATGTATTTGATTTTGCGTCTTCAACTCCACAAAATGTTGCTCGTTGCTCATCAGGGAAATTATCCATGGGTGTCCCAGTCTTTGTAAACCCATCCATCATATTGCCAATTTCAAACTCTTCTTGAGACATAGTAGGATCTGGTGGCGGTAATGCAAACAGGATTGTAGATGTGAGAAGGATTCCACCGAAAAATACCACTACAAATATTGCTTTTTTATTAACAGCCAATGATAATTTCAAATTCTAGGCTTGTTATATTTTATTCCAACGTTTTACAATAGTTTTAACTCGCCCGTAATCTTATCGATTTTTTCCTCAGGTGCAGGACCTAATGAGATACATGTTGTTGTACCTGGTGCAATCTGTGTATGTCCAGCATCTGTTACTTCAGACCAAGGAATATCTAACTCAATTGCACCCTTCTTTACTTCCTCTAATTCTTTTAAACTAGAAACTTTGACAACTACTTTTTCTTGACCATTCCACCATTCTTCAAACCATGCAGAGTTTGATTTTCTAACATGCTCTGCCCCTAATACAGATGCATGCCCTACCTGCGCTGCAATTTTTCCTTTTCCCATATCTAGATCAGTTCGAACCACTATAACCTGCTTAATGTCAGACATGCTTATACATGAAAACTGGTTATGATAAACTTTACAACCTAACACTAGTAGTTTGATTAAATAGTAATAATATTCTGATAGCATTGATGTACGATGTAGTGATTGCTGGGGGCAGTATAGCCGGGTTGCTGACTGCGCGTGAAATTGCCAGTAGTGGATTTTCCGTTTTGGTGGTGGAAGAGGGGTTTGAAGTTGGAACTCCAGAGCATTGTGGTGGACTAGTTAGTCAGAAGGCATTAAGTGAATTAGGCGTTGAACTTTCAGCAAAATCATTCGATAGTAAAATAAACAATGCAAAAATTTTTTCGCCAGACGGAAAGTACTTTGAGATTGATTCAACAAAACAACAGATTGTTGTTGTTAATAGACGTGAATTAGATAAGCAGATTGCACGTCAAGCTAGAGACGCAGGTGCAAAGATTATGGTAAAAACTAGCTTTCAAGAGAAAATTCCTAATGGTGTAAGCACGTCAAACGGTGATATCAATTGTAAATACTTCATTGATTGCCGTGGTGTCTCGGCGCTAGCAAACAAAGATAGAGATGGAATTTATCTCACTGCACAATATGAAGTATATGCTGATTGGATAAATGATGGTACAGTTGAAGTTTATTGTAATCAAGAAAAATACCCTGGGTTTTTTGCATGGGTGATCCCTTCTGGTAATGGAGTGGGAAAGGTGGGTGTTTCTGGTAAGGGCATAAATTCGTCAGCTATTATCGAGGAATTTTTGCAAAATAAAGGAAATTTCTCGGTTATTAGAAAAATTTATGCTCCGATTTGGATTAAAGGTCCAATTAAGAAATTTGTGGATAATGATACTATAATTGTGGGTGATGCCGCAGGACAAGCAAAACCAACTACCGCGGGTGGAATTTTTTCGTGTGGAATGGCTGGTATTATGGCAGGGAAAGCAGTTGCTATGGCACTAAAAACAAACGATTCTTCAAAAATAATAAACTATGAGAAAATGTGGAGAGGTAAATTTGGAAGTGAGTTTGATAAACAAAATCTTGTCAGGAAAATTCTTTCAAGAATTGACAATCAAACCATTAATAAATTGTTTAAATCATTGACACCGGAAATTATAGATGACATATCAAAAAAAGATGATTTTGATTTTCATACAAACTCAATTGTGAAACTGTTAGGAATTAAAGGATCATTCAATGCTGCACAGTTATTGGTTACTGGAGAATTAAAAAAATTAATACCACATCAAGGCTAAGAATTCAAGGAAGGTATAAATCACTAATCCCAGCCAAAATTATTATGTCATCTAGTATAGAATTACCAGTATGTAGTTGTTGTAGTAGACATATTATGCCTAACGATAAATCTGTGAAGTTAAATTGCCCAGAATGTGGTTCAGTATTGCTGTGGAGATGCCAAAGCTGCAGAGAATCTGCAACATCATACACTTGTGATGAATGTAAATTTTCGGGACCTTAGAAAAATGACCAGATTACTTTTAGTTACCAAAATACTTCCAACAGGAACCGAGGTCGATCTTGACGATCTTGTTAATCTAATAAAACAAAATCTAAAGGATGGTGTGGAGTTAAAGCAGTTTGAAAAAGAGCCACTAGCATTTGGTCTTGAGTTCATCAAAGCACAATTCACATTAAATGATGCTGAAGGACAAATGGAATCATTAGAAAATGCAGTCAAGTCAACTGAGGGTGTAAGTGAGTTGGAAGTTTTGAATATGAGTAGAATGTCTGTTGACATGAAATAGGTTGTGCAATTGGCTCGAAATAACGATCCCCTTCAGATGCGTATTGAAGAAGCAAAACAAAGAGATGTAGGTAAAAAACGTGCTAGAATTGGTCCTGATGCAATGGATTATCTCCAAGTCTCTCCAGGTGATGTTATACAGATAACTGGAAAAAAATCAACATGTGCAATTGTATGGCCATCTGATGAAGATGAAAAATATCCGGATACAATAAGAATTGACGGTCAAACAAGAAAAAACATTGATGTTGGATTAAATGATGTTGTAGAAATTAAAAAAATAGTAACAAAACCAGCTAAATCAATTACTTTAACGCCAATCAGTGATGCAGTTACAGTTGATAAGGAATTTTCCGATTTTGTAAAAAATAGACTTAAAGGTCTTCCCTTAAGTCATGGCGATGAAATTTCTGTGATGATTTTAGGAAATGCAATGGACTTTAAGATTAGTAAAATATCTCCAAAAGGAGTAGTAAGGATTGAGCGTACAACATCACTGACAATACTTTCAGAAAAATCTGATGACAAAAAATTTAGAATAACATATGAAGAAGTTGGCGGATTACGTTCAGAGATTAAAGTCATGCGTGAAATTGTAGAGTTACCGTTACGTCATCCAGAACTATTTACTAGACTGGGAATTGAACCACACAGTGGTGTGTTACTTTATGGTCCACCTGGATGTGGAAAGACACTTCTTGCTAAAGTTTTAGCAAGTGAATCTGACGCAAACATGTTTTCCATTAATGGTCCAGAAATAATGAACAAGTATTATGGTGAAACAGAAGCAAAATTAAGAGATATCTTCAAGGAGGCAAAAGAAAATTCACCAAGTATAATATTCATTGATGAAATTGATGCAATAGCACCAAAAAGAGAGGAGGCATATGGTGATGTTGAGAAAAGAGTTGTTGCACAGCTTCTAGCATTAATGGATGGATTAACAGATAGAGGCAATGTAATCGTGTTAGGTGCAACAAATCGTCCTGATAGTGTTGATCCTGCATTACGAAGACCTGGAAGATTTGACAGAGAGATGGAAATTTCAGTGCCAAACGCTGATGGTAGGTTAGAAGTAATGGAAATACATACTAGAGGAATGCCAATTGCCAAGGATGTTAATCTGAAAGAACTTTCATCGGATCTAAATGGCTATACTGGTGCTGATATGAAATCACTCTGTCGGGAAGCAGCAATGAGATCAATTAGAAGATATCTACCAGAGATTGATCTAGAGACTGAAAAAATACCAACAAAGATTCTACAATCAATGGAAGTTAAACTAATTGACTTTTATGATGCAATGCGCGAAGTTGTCCCCACTGCAATGCGTGAGTTTTATGTTGAACGTTCAAAAGTTTACTGGGATGATGTAGGCGGTCTAGATGAAGCCAAAAAAATACTAGAAGAGAATCTTATTACTGCAATGATTAATCCTGAAAAATTTACTAAAATGGGAATCAAACCGCCAAAAGGTGCATTACTCTATGGTCCACCTGGATGTGGAAAGACACTCTTAGCAAGAGCACTGGCGACTGAAAGTAGTGGTAATATGATTCTTGTAAGAGGTTCTGAAATTTTGTCAAAATGGGTAGGTGAGTCTGAAAAAGCAATAAGGGAGATTTTCCGAAAGGCTAAATCATCATCTCCATGTGTAATCATATTCGACGAACTTGATTCCTTAGCTAAGTTCAAGTCTAATGACGATAGTGGTGTTGGAGAAACTATTCTAAGTCAATTATTAACAGAGATGGAAGATGGTTCAGCGTCTAGAGTGGTAGTCATTGGAATTTCAAATAGACCAGATATAATTGACGGTGCTGTATTAAGAACAGGGCGTTTAGACTTGAGAATATTCATTCAACCACCTGATGAAAGAGGAAGATTAGACATAATTAAAATACTAACTGATAGCATGCCGTTATTACAAGATGTAAATTTAAAAGAAATTGCAGTTGCAACTCAGAATTATTCCGGTGCAGATCTTGCTGCATTGTGTAGGGAGGCTGCAGTTAATGCAATGCAAAATAACACACCTAAAATATCAAGTGCTGACTTTGCTGCAGGATTAAAACAAGTTAAACCCTCTATTACGAATGAGGTTGAAACTTGGTATGAAAAGATAAAAGATGGAGTTTCAAATGTTATTCCAAGAGAATCAGATAGGATGTTTTACGGTTAAATGACTGTTTTACTTAAAAATAAAATATTAGAAAAAGTTCAACAGACTGAAGGACTTACTGATAAAGAACTATTCAAAGCATTATCTAAAGACGATTCTATCTTAGAAAATGAATTTAACAAAATTTTACTAGATTTGGAAATCAAAGGATTGATTTCAGTTTCATGGATGACAAAGACTACTCGAAGGATCGAGTATGTTACAGTTGATAATGCAACTGATGATTATGATAAGCAGGTTAAAGAAACCGAAGAAAAAGACTATGAGGCAAGTTTTCCTAACTCAGAATAATTATATTCGAAAATGAAAAGCCGCGTCTAACGCAACTGCCAGAAAAATTATTGTCAAATATGGTGCAGTGACTTTGTATGCTTTCCACGCAAATTCTGATGTAGGTAGTTTTGTTAATTTGTAGTGATATACTAACATAAGACCGCCTATAGAAGCTGCAATCACAGTATATACGATTCCCATACCAAATGCATAAAGCATTAATGAATATGGAAGGAGAATCAAAGTATTAGCCAAAATATACTTGGATGTCTTTTGCATTCCAATTAATACGGGAAGCATTGGAACCTTTGCTTCAGTATATTCGTCTTTCATTTTCATTGCAAGACACCAAAAGTGTGATGGAGTCCATACAAATACCAAAAATCCAACTAAAAATCCCAGTATATCCATCGAGCCTGTGGCAGCAGACCACCCTGCCATTGCTGCTGCGCTTCCAGCAAATCCACCAATTACGATATTTGAAGAATTAAGTCGCTTTAACCATGCAGTGTAGATTATTACATAGAAAAATATTCCTAATGCAATAAAAAATGCTGCGACATAATTTAATGCCAAAGCACCGTAAACTACTGATACAATGCTTACTGTCAATCCGTAAACTAAGACTTGATTTGGGGTTATACGTCCAGATGGAATTGGTCTAGTGCTTGTCCGCTTCATTAGTGGGTCAATATCACGATCATAGTAATGATTTAGTGCACTAGATCCTGCAGATGCCAATGAACCTGCAACAATAATATGGATTAGTCCCCAGTTATCTAATTCGGGACCTATAAGCTTACTTGCAGCAAACATGGAAGTCACAGCAGTAATAACTAATAACACCACAATTCTAGGCTTTGAAATTTCTATAATCTCCTTGATACCCAACAGTGTTAGTGATTGAATCATTCTATTAATGCGCTTCGAATTGCGATCATAGTCATTTCACAAGGATAAAATATTCCGCTGAGGGCATCAAAGCAAATTGAGTAATTGGGATCTAATAATGCCTGGTGGTGGATTAACTGCTATAGGATTAGCAGGTTTGGTGACATCATATTCAGGATTGGCCCATACGTTCATTGATGGAATGCATGCACTTTCTGGTTTATTGACTATGATTGGTCTCATTTTTCTTGCGCAGGGGATTTTAGATGGTGGTGGCGTTTCTACAACTAATAGAACAAAAGCTGTTGTGTTGGTAATTGTGTCAATCTGTCTTGGATTTGCAACATTTGCATTAATATTTACAGAGAATTCCACTGTATCAGTATTTTATGCAATATTGATTATGATAGCAATTCCAGCGATTGTAATATCATACTTTGCAATGAAAGTTCCACAATATGTAAAACCTATCGGAGTTATATTTGTCCTGGCTTTTGGTTCTGCAATTGGATTATACGTTGCGTTTGGATATGTTGGTCCAGATGGATACCTTGTTGCAAGTGAAGTAGAAGAAGTAATTGAGATAGTTGAGGAGATAGTTCCGTCTGGACCTATATTTGCAATATCAATTTTAGCAGGCTCAGCTGAACAAGGAAATCCTGATTACGATCCAGATGAAGCATTGGTACCACAGGGTCATGTTATTGAATGGATCAATGACGATGATATGTCACACACTGTAACAAGCTCGGTAGACTTCGGTGAGACATTTGATTCCGGTCTATTAAATGCAGGTGAAGTATTCTCACTTGATAGTAATAAACTTGATTTGGGTTCATATGAATACTTGTGCATTGTCCATCCATGGATGGTATCAACAATTGTTATAGAAGAGCCTGTAGAATAACAGTATTGACAAAATCTATTATAATTTCAGAATCGGATGTTAAGGCATTAATTGGACATGCAAAATCTGAGGACCCAAAAGAATCATGTGCATTATTGATTGGGAACGAAACTGAACAGAGTTGGAATGTTAAAGAAGTTTTTCTAGTAGAAAACATGGATGATTCCAAAATTAATTTTACAATATCACCTAAACAAGAATTAGAAGTAGATACAATTGCCAAAAAGAAAGACATGGAAATTATTTGTGTTTTTCACTCACATCCTAATTCAGAAGCAACTCCATCAAGCACTGATAGAAAATTTATGAGTGTCAATCCATTTCCTTGGATAATTTATTCATGTGAAACAAATGAAATTAATTGCTTCATTTTAAAAAACAAGAATATAGAACAACTTTCAATAAAAGAGTCTTAAATTAAATAGAACCGATTTTTAGGCATTATATGGACATACATGTTTACGACACTTATGTTAAAGCCAAAGACGGTCATACAATGCACTTTGATGTAATAACAGATGAGCAGGATCATGATAAGGCAATTGAATATGCGAAACAATGGCTAGAAACTGTTGGTGAAGGTGGAGCAACTGTCACAGGAGAGGAATGCCAATTCTGTCACACTCAAGGTGCCCCAGAACCAGTAGAAAAGGAGATCAAAGAAAAGGGATTCTACATCCAAAAAATGGAAGGATGTTAATCCAAAATTCTTTTTTATTTATTTTGAAAATCTAGAGTACGATAATTGCAAAAAATACAGGAACAAAGACTATTGCAATTGTATTTAGTAACTTGATTACAGTGTTTAATGCAGGACCTGCAGTATCTTTGTAAGGATCCCCAATAATGTCTCCAACAACTGCGACTTTATGCTCCTCAGTACCTTTTTGTCCTTTCATTTCAACTAAATTTTTAGCATTATCCCAGGCACCACCAGTATTTGCCAAGTGATATGCAAGGAAGATTCCTGTGACAACAGCACCCATTAGTAAACCTGCTACCGCAGGTGGTCCTAATAGAATACCAACAACAATAGGTGCTGCGACTGCAATAGATGCTGACTTCCAAAGTTCACCTATTGATGCTATTGTTGCAACGTCAACACATTTTGCATAATCGGGTTTTGATTTTCCAGTCAGTATTTCAGGATCGCCTTTGAATTGTCTTCTTACTTCATCTACCATTTTCT
>CAZBHD010000028.1:0-7258 GCA_964491985.1 uncultured Candidatus Nitrosopelagicus sp.
TTGAAATTCCAACAGATAACAAAAGACCTTAGTTCTCTGGCTTATCTCGTAAATTATCATACATTGATAAAAATTGATCAGGTTCTTCTCGACGATAGCGTTTTGCTAAGCGATTAATTTCTGCATCAGACAGGTTCTCACCTTTATTTTCGTTAAACTCTTTAATTATTTCAAACTGTGTCTTTTTGATGTTGTATCTTTTCAATGTATTATTAATTGAATTATTTGCCAAGATATCAAAAATCACATATCTATACACCAGATAACCAGATACACCTATGATTGCGACTACTGCAATTGGAATTATCCAAGCATATACCATATAGGCAATTGATCAGAAGAGTATTTCATTGTTATCTGCCATTGCTAAGATTTTACGAATATCAATTACAAAGTAAAGTATATCTGGTCTTTAGAATCTACGTAATTAAGAAATGAATCTAGAAGTTGACGATGATAAGAAGACTGAGATTGCAAAAGTCATCACCAGTCCTGATAGCCCCGTTGGGATAGACGCTAAAAAAACTCATATTATAATCATAAACAAGTTAGTCGAAATTGAGAAGAGATTAGACAGACTTGAAAAATTACATTAAGTCATAAAAATAATATTACTGATAGAACTTTGAAAATACATGTCTGATTCAACCTCCTCTCAATTGTTAAGAAAATGGACCAGTGCAATAAAGCACGGAGATCCACAAGAAGTTACAAATCTTTATCATGAGACTGGAATTTTACTAGGCACATTTTCACCAGTAGAAAGAGTTGGCCACAAGTTAATTTCCGAATATTTTGAGAAGTTACTACAAAACTCTGTCGAGGTTGAAATAGTATCGGAACATCCTCATGATTTTGAATCAACTTCTGTAAATTCAGGTCTTTACAATTTTGTAACAAAAGGAAAAAGCATTTCTGCAAGATTTTCATTTGTATATGCTAAGAATGATACTGAGTGGAAGATCATCTCACACCATTCTTCAGTACTGCCAGAAAATTGAAACGTATAGGTCTTTTAGGATGCGGTGCAATAGGAACACAAATTGCTATAGCAATTGACACTGGAATAATTCCAGCAAAGTTAACTCACATCTTTGATATTGACAAGACTGCTTCTGAGAAACTGGTAACAAAATTAAAGCAAAGACCAATTATAGTCGAAAATGCACACTTGCTATCTTCAAATCCTCTAGATTTGATAGTTGAAGCAGCATCACAGCAAGCCGTTAGTGATAACGCATTGAGCATTTTGCAAAACAGGAAAGATTTGATGCTTATGAGTGGAGGTGCACTACTAGACGAATCTGTATTTGAGATAATATCTAATGCCTGCCAGGAATTTAAAAAAACTGTTTATCTTCCATCCGGTGCCATATCAGGATTGGACGCAATAAAGTCTGTAAGGAACGAATTGGATTCTGTTACCATAACTACAGTGAAACATCCCAGAGCTTTGAAAGGCGCAAAGTTTTTTGAAACATCAGATATTGATCCAGATAGTATTTCCGATGAGACTACACTCTTTGAAGGAACGGCAAGTGAGGCTGTAAGATTATTTCCAAAAAACGTCAATGTCTCAGCACTTCTAAGCTTAGCTGGTCTGGGAAGTCATGAAACTATAGTAAAGGTAGTTGCAAATCCCGACATTGCCAAGAATGTACATCGGATTGAATCAGAAGGAAAATTCGGAAAGATTACTACCATAGTTGAAAATATTCCAGATCCAACAAATCCCAAAACAAGTAGGCTTGCTATATTATCAGCAATTGAAACACTGCGTTCAATTTGTTCTGATGGTATTAAAATAGGAACCTAGATTGGCAAGAATTGCCATGATTATAATTTTTTATGTATAATTTGGTAAAAAAATAATACTTTAAATCATTATTGAACAGATGTTTTCGGATGTTAAAAGATAATATTCTAAAACTCAAAAAAGAGAAAGATGTCGTAATACTAGCCCATAATTATCAGCTTCCAGAAGTTCAAGATATTGCCGATTTTGTAGGGGACTCGCTTGGACTTGCAAGGCAGGCAGCTAAAACTGATCATAGTACAATTTTGTTTTGTGGAGTACATTTCATGGCAGAAACTGCAGCAATTATTAGTCCTGAAAAAAAAGTTCTCATTCCCGATTTGGATGCTGGCTGTTCATTGTCTGATTCTATTACCATCGACCAACTAAAAACATGGAAAAAAGAACATCCAAACGCAACTACAGTTGGATATGTAAACACTACAGCTGAAATAAAATCTGAGCTTGATTATTGTTGTACATCATCAAATGCTGTGAATGTAGTAAAAGCAATTCCTTCTGAAAAAGAAATTTTATTTCTACCTGATATGTTCTTGGGTTCTTATGTTGCAAAGATGACTGGGAGAAAGAACATGTTCATTTGGGCTGGAGAATGTCATGTTCATGCGGGTATCACACCATCTGATATTGATAAAAAATTAGAATCCATGAAAAATGCTGAATTTCTTATACATCCAGAATGTAGTTGTACATCACCAATGCTTTATGACGTTGCTTCAGGAAATTACAAAAATAGACAAGTTCAAGTATTATCAACAGAAGGAATGATGAATTATGCCAAAAATTCTAACTCTAACGAGTTTGTCGTTGCAACCGAAACTGGCATACTTTATAGAATGAAACAGCAAAATCCAACAAAAACGTTCATTCCAGCGTCTGAAAATGCTGAATGCCAATACATGAAGATGATTACACTAGAAAAAGTCCATGATGCATTAATTCATGACCAATTTGAAGTCAAAGTTCCAAAAGATACTGCATTAAAGGCAAGATTGGCAATTGATAGAATGTTATCGATTAGCTAACTTCTAAGCTCAAATCAATTCCGTGTGCCGAATTTGTTATTTCTCCAACTGATATCATATCAACGCCTGTAGCTGCATATTGTGAGATATTCTTTTCATTAATTCTACCAGATGCCTCAATTTGGATATTTTTTCTCAATTTCAAATCATTTAGAATTTTTATTGTATTCCTAATTTGTTTAGGCGTAAAATTATCAAGCATGATGATATCAACTCCAAGAGATGCAACCAGAATTGCATCTTTTTGATTTTCAACTTCAATCTCAATTTTCCGTCTAGTCTTCTTTGCTTTTGCAATAAGACTAACAATTGATTTTTCAACAGCCAAATGATTATCCTTGAACATTATCATATCATGTAATGTCATTCTATGTTTTTTGCCACCACCAGTCTCAACAGCAATCTTATCAAAATATCGTAATCCAGGAGCAGTTTTTCGTGTTGCATACAATTTAGTTTTTCTGTTTATTTTTTGTATCAATGTATTTAGTTGATTTGTTTTTGTTGATATTCCACACATTCTAGATAATAAATTCAGTGCAGTTCGTTCACAACTAAGAATCGCTGCAGCATCGCCACTTATTTCCAGAATTGTCTGATTTGCTTTTACTCGCGTTCCATCTTTTTTTGTTATTCTAGAACTGCATTTTTTTAATGCAAAAATCTGCTTTACAAAATTTACTCCAGAGACAATTGCCTCCTGTCTGGTGATGATTTTTGCTTTGATTTGCTTTTTTTCTAATAGATTACTGGTTACATCACCTAGTCCTAAATCCTCGGCTAAAAATTTTTGAAGTTCTCTATTTGGCTTAAATACCAACTTAAGTTACCTTTATTGCGTTTTTACCTTCTTTAGTAATTCCTAAAGTTTTTGCAATTTTTGATGTTGCTGGATTTACAATTAAAGTAATTCCATTCCAATCTGGTGATAGATCTGTTGATTTGCACGATGGACAAATTTTTGCTGTAGTTACACATCTACAATTACGGCATGCTAGTTCTTTTACCATATCATTCCTCTACTTTGATTTTCTTTGAAGTTTCTTTTGTACTGGATTTCTCAACCTCTATCTCCCCATCTGCTTTTTTAATTTCTTCCTCAATCCATTCATCTGCACCCAAAAATGGTTGTCTACATGTAATTCCAATTTTTCCCATTGATGCAGCTTTTCCTAAAGAAACTGCTGTAATTCTTGCTCTAATGGTTGAATTAACTTTTAATGTTCGTCCACTTTGGTTTGCAAGTATAACACCAGCTGCAACATCACTTTTTAGATAGTCATCCATTACTTGTGACAAATGTAATAGTGCATCAGTTGGTCCAATTCTTACAAATGCACCAAAATCTGTAATATCAACAAGTTCACCTTGAACAATCTCTTGCAGTTTGGGATAGAACGTCAGAGCTTGAAACTCAACTCTATGAAATGTTCCACCGTCACCAGGAATCATTTTGCCCATGGTCTCAACTTTAGCATCCATTACCATTATGATGTATCCTAACTCAGCGTTAATCATACTTTCATACTTTGATTTTAGAATGCTTTCAGCTGCCTTCTTTAGACCAGTGCCAAAAAGATTAGGAGGAATTCTCACAATATCTATTAGTGTTGATACAGAAAACAATTGCAATTTTTTTTTGCAATTTGAATTTATGAGTCTTTGGGTAATTTTTGGCATTTTATTGAAAAAATTTGGTTTTTTGCAATTTAATTACTGAAAAACTACTATTCACGAATAAGATTCATGATTAGTTTGGACTAAGTAAATCTAATTTTAAATAAAGTGTTGTAAGTGTTGCTGTTATGGTTGGTGTAGATCAAGTTTTAGAAAAACTAGCTACCGTAATAGATCCTGACCTGAAAAAAGACATCGTTTCAATGGGAATGATACAGGATTTAGAAATAAATGGTGGTGAATTGAAATTTACATTAGAACTTACAACTCCGGCATGTCCATTTAATGATGAGATAGAGGCAGATGTGCGTAAGGCAGTTGATGAACTTGATGGTATTAGTAATTTTGACATGAAGGTTACAGCCAAAGTTATGGAAGGTCGTACACTTGATGCCGATGAAGCAATGGCTACAGTAAAGAATGTCATTGGTGTCGCAAGCGGAAAAGGAGGTGTTGGCAAATCAACCGTTTCATTAAACCTTGCACTTGCATTATCACAAACTGGTGCCAAAGTAGGATTACTTGATGCTGATATTTACGGTCCAAGCATTCCATTAATGCTTGGGATGAAAGATGGTGCAATGGAGGTAGAAGACAACAAACTTCAGCCTGCCGATTTTAACAATCTTAAAGTTGTTTCATTTGGATTCTTTGCAGAACAGGAACATCAAGCAGCAATTTACAGGGGACCAATTATTTCTGGAATTCTTAAACAATTTCTAGTTGATACTAACTGGTCAGATCTTGATTATCTTATCGTTGATCTTCCTCCAGGGACTGGTGACATTCCTTTGACATTAGCTCAAACAATTCCAATTACAGGAATTTTGGTTGTTACAACTCCACAAGACGTTGCAAGTAATGTTGCAGTTAAGGCAATTGGAATGTTTGATAAACTAAATGTACCACTACTTGGTGTCGTTGAAAATATGAGTTATTTTGAATGTCCTGATTGTTCTAGTAAACATTATGTTTTCGGAAAAGGTGGAGCACAAAAGATTAGTGAAAAACATAACATACCATTCCTTGGAGAAGTTCCACTAAATTCGGGAATTATGGAAGGTTCTGATTTAGGTAAACCAGTAATGATGACAGATTCTGAATCGCCAAGTGCAAATGCATTTAGAATTGCAGCAAAAAATGTTGCAGCACAATGTAGTATTGTTGCAGCCAAATTACAGGAAGAGATGAAATCTGAATCTGCACCACCTGCAGAATAACCTCTTGCACTTACCAGAAAATCTTCGCAACGAGTTAAAAATCCCATTAGGGGAATTAATCAAAAATAATGATTCTACCAAGTCGAGTCTAATCAAACAGATCTACGCAGAAAATCCTGTGATTACAATAGGTGACGCCACAAGCGAAATACTAATCAAAATGGGATTAGTTCCATTTTTACAGATAGTTGATGGGAAAGAAAAAAGACATGAGCGAGAACTTCCACTAGATGATTCTATTGTAACAAATTTGTATTGTGTTAATCCACCAGGTGAAATTACACAAGAAAGTATTGACATAATTAAAAAATCATTTAATGCAAAACCACCAATTCGAATTCTAGTTGATGGTGAAGAAGATTTACTTGTACTACCAACATGTCTTTTTTCACCTGAAAGTTATGTAGTAATGTATGGTCAACCAAACGAAGGGCTGGTTATTGTACGAATCACTAACGAAGTACGAGAAAAGGTTCAAAAAATAGTTAATCTAATGAAATAAGGGATGATGAGCCGGTGGCTGTATGATTCATGATTACAACACTAAACTCTGACCATTCAACTATTCATGCATGACCAAAAGACAAATCATATTTGACATTTGAAAATAAAATCAGAATTTTCTAATCATACGTATGAAGTTAGATGATGATCTCAGATTATCAATTTTAGAGAAAGTTGGTGTATATTCAAACAGATTCTCTATTACTGAGCCAAAAGTACTTTTTACAACCAAAGAAGTATTGGCTGAACCAAAAGAAGTTACTGAAGGAAGGCGTACTACTGCCTACAAATATTATGGAGTTGCCTACTTGGAACATAATTCAGTTTTCTTTAACGTAAAAAAAATGCCAGATGAAAAAACACTTGAAAATACTATAGTACACGAACTAATCCACCATAGATTTCCTTATCTTAGTCATGGGAAACGATTCAATAAGCTGGTCAGACAAGGATTGAAGGGTCGAAAATTTTCACCATATAGAAAACGGAATAGTCAATCAAATAATTCTTGATGATTTATATTCATCACAATTTCGATTTTCAAATATAACATGGCTATTGAAGATACGTTATTTCTCCCAATAGAGGTGATTTTGCCGGTTATTGCAGCAATTGCCGCATTTGCAGTTGCAGCAGGATATACAGGCTGGGTTGCAAAACAGAAGCCTGGTTCAAAAGAAATGCTAGAGATTTCAAATGCAGTAAAAGAAGGAGCAGCCGCATTTCTTAGACGAGAGATGAAAATTATTATTCCAATAGCAATTGGATTATCTGTAATTATTGGATTCTTTATTGGTGGCTCAAATGGAATTGCATTTGCAGTTGGCGCAACACTTTCTGCAATTGCAGGAATTATTTCACTAAAAGTTACTGTTAAGGCAGCTGTAAGAGCAGCTAATGCAACAGATTCTGGTTTAGGTAAAACATTTGCAATTGCTTTTAGAGGTGGTGCAACTGTTGGTTTAGCAATTCCTGCTATGGCATTAGTTGCTATTGCTATATTGTATATGATATTC
>CAZBHD010000029.1:0-4193 GCA_964491985.1 uncultured Candidatus Nitrosopelagicus sp.
TCGAAGCAAGACAAGGATTCGCCGAAGTATTTAGCGGCAAAAAGAAAACTGCAGAATAAGAAATTCTTTTTAATGTGAGGTTTAGGATCCAAACATGGCTTCTTGTAGCGGTTGTGGCGTTGTACTTGGTTTTAAAAAGTACAAGTTCAAGATATTATGGCGAATAGCCGGTAGCTACTGCAAGCCTTGCATGATGCAGGTAGGTGAAAATTGGGAGGCTCATGGAAGAGTAACATTACCAATGCGTCCATGTGACTTGTGTCAGACCGAGTTTTATTTTCTAAAAACTGCATGGCAAGGAAAAAAACAAAAGCATTTTTGCGATGTGTGTCATAAAGTTGCAATTAGTGGAATGTTGCCTGATGCAAGTAGGAAGGAGATGACAAACAAATTTCCAATACCTATGCTGATAATTGGAGGTCTTGGAGGATTATTGATGATTCTGGGTTTGTTTTTTACATTGATGGGTGGTGGCGAAGAGGGACCAAATATGGTGAATATATTATTTGGTGCATTTACTACGGGCGTCGGATTCTTACTTATACGACGTACTATAAACAACAGAAGACTGTTGTTAGGAACAGGAAATACAGGATATTAGTATAGACTATACAATCTTGAAAGAGAGACTTCCTTTGCAGGATCTACTGTAGCAATTTCTCCATCAACTTTAACTTCGTACGTTTCTGGATCGATTTCAATTTTTGGTGTTTTATCATTATAGACCATGTCTTTTTTTCCAATTTTACGACAGTTCTTAACTGGCAACAATTTCTTTTCTACTTTGAGTTTTCCTTCCAAGCCATTATCAAGTGCGACTTGTGATGTAAAAGTAACGGATGTACTCTTCTTGGCTTTTCCCAAGGCTCCAAACAATGGTCTATAGTAGATTGGTTCTGTTGTTGGAATTGATGCATTTGGATCACCCATCAAGGCATATGCAATGAATCCACCCTTGATAATCAGTTTTGGCTTTATTCCAAAGAACTGTGGTGTCCAAACTACAATGTCTGCCATTTGTCCTGGTTGAAGCGAACCAACGTATTCTGATATGCCATGTGTGATTGCAGGATTTATTGTAATTTTTGATATGTAGCGTTTTATTCTGTAATTATCATTGGCATCCTTCTCCTCAGCAAGGCTACCCTTCATCTTTTTCATCTTATCTGCAGTTTGCCAATTTCGTGTTGTGACTTCACCCACTCTTCCCATAGCTTGACTATCTGATGACATCATACTAATTGCTCCAACATCATGAAGAACATCTTCAGCTGCTATGGTCTCAGCTCTTATTCGTGATTCTGCAAAAGAAATGTCTTCTGGGACGGATGGATTAAGGTGATGGCATACCATCATCATATCCAGATGTTCTTCCAAAGTATTAGTTGTAAATGGTCGTGTTGGGTTTGTTGATGAAGGTAGAATATTTGATTCGCCTGCAACCTTCATAATATCTGGTGCATGACCACCGCCAGCTCCTTCAGTATGATACGTGTGAATTGTTCTTCCAGCGATTGCTGCTATTGTATCGTCGACATATCCACACTCGTTAAGTGTATCAGTATGAATTGCAACTTGAGTATCAGTCTCATCTGCAACATTGAGTGCAGCATTTATCGTAGCAGGTGTTGTTCCCCAATCCTCATGTAGTTTTAACCCACAAGCACCAGCTCTTACTTGTTCGCGTAGTGCATCTTCTTTTGCATCATTTCCTTTACATAAAAATCCAAAATTCATTGGAAACTCTTCTGCGGCCTCAATCATTCTATGTATATTCCATTCACCTGGAGTGCAGGTCGTAGCATTTGTTCCATCAGCTGGTCCTGTACCACCACCGATCATGGTAGTTGTGCCATTACATATTGCATCTATTGCTTGTTGTGGAGATATGAAATGAATATGACTGTCAATCGTACCAGGTGTACATATTGTATGTTCACCAGAAATAATTTCTGTATTAGACGAAACTACAATATCAATATCATCCATAACATCCGGATTACCTGCATTACCAATTGCCAAAATTTTTCCATCCTTGATTCCGATATCTGCTTTTATGATTCCTAAAACTGGATCAAGTATCATTGCATTTGTGATAACTAGATCAGCTGAATCTTTGCGTAAGACTCCACTTGCCTGACCCAAACCATCTCTGGCACTTTTCCCACCACCAAACACCAATTCATCCCCATATTTGATCAGATCCTTTTCAATCTCCATTATCAAATTAGTATCTGCTAATCTTACTTTGTCACCAACAGTTGGACCAAACAATTCAACATATCGACTTCGTGGTATCTCAAGTGAATTAGACTGTTCGTTTACATCATCTAACGATGACTTGAATTCATGTTCATGGAGATTTTTTATTGCAGAATCTCTTTTTGATTCCAACTCACCACCTACCATTCCGCTAAAACCATAGATCGTCTTTGTCCCACCAAATTCGACAATTTCTACATGTTTGGATTCTCCAGGCTCAAATCTAATTGATGTCCCAGCAGGTATGTTGAGATGAAATCCTAGGCTTTTTTCTCTGTTGAATTCCAATGCCTTATTTGCTTCAGCAAAGTGCGTATGTGAACCAACCTGAATAGGTCTATCACCAGTATTAGCAACTTGAAGTTTGAGCACTTTTTTGCCATCATTGGCAGTAATGTTTCCGTCTGCTGTTATGTACTCTCCAACGTGCAAATTTTCCGAGGAATTTTCTGACGACATATCTATCACACTATTGGATCATGCACGGTCACAAGTTTTGTACCATCTTTAAACGTGGCTTCAACTTGAATTGTATGAATAATATCTAAAACTCCAGGTAATACATCATCTTTTTTCAGAACGTTTTTCCCAGAACTCATCAGTTCAGAAACTGATTTGCCATCCCTAGCTCCTTCTAAAATATGATCGGTGATTAATGCAACAGCCTCAGGATGATTTAGTTTCAAACCACGATCTTTTCGTTTTCTTGCAAGTTCCGCAGCCATAAAGACATGAAGTTTATCTAATTCTCTAGGCGACAAAAACATAAGTGAATTGTGGTTTTGTTATATTTAACACTAGATCTTCATAAGAGTAAATAACAACAAAATTTTGTGACAGTATGTGGTATCAAATCAAATATTATTCTCTGTCGGAACTTTTGATTTTCGATTACAACACTTACTGATCATAGGAGTTTTAGCAATATCAGTAACTGCTTCAGCATTAATACGTGCACAGCCAGCAGATTATGGTTTTGAACTACACGAATTTGATCCTTTTTTTAATTATCGTGCAACAGAATTTATCGTTAATAATGGATATGACGCATATTTTGAATGGCATGATGAAAAATCTTGGTATCCGTTAGGAAGAAATGTTTCTGCATCATCACAGGCTGGATTGCATCTAATTACAGCAACTTTCTATAACATGTTTGGTAGTGGTTCGTCACTCTATGATTTTACAATAATGTTTCCATTGGTAATTGGTTCATTAACATGTGTTGTTGTTTTTGCACTTGTACGTGTGATTGGTGGCACAACAGCTGGTCTAATAGCATCTTTGATGTTTGCTGTTTCACTACCTGTTATTCTTAGAGGTTTTATTGGTTGGTACAAATCAGAGCCACTTGGATTATTTTTGGGATTTATTGGACTCTATCTCTTTTTGTCAGCCATAAAAACTAACAAAGGAAAAACATCTTTCATCAAATTAATTTTCGGAGGAGCGTTCATCGGATTGGGTTTTGCATCGTGGGGCGGAATTCAGTTCTTTCTATTACCGTTAGCCATTTTTATTATTGCATTACCATTTTTTAGACATGATAACAAATTCTTATTCTGGGCAATTCCCACATTTGCTGCTTCATTACTATTAACTACATTATCGTTTGAGAGACCTGGAATTGCGTTTGTTTGGGGATACGGTGGATTTCTTGTTATATTACCAACATTATTTATGATGCTGATTCTAACTGTTCAAAAACTTAGTAATGTAAAGACAAAGATTCGGAATTCTATTATCGTATTAATTGGATTTGCAGTATCAGGAATAGCAATTATTCAGGTGATGTTTCAACTCCAGCATTTACCATCATTTCGTTATTTGAATGCACTTGATCCATTTCGAGGTACAGAAGATATGTTAGTTGCTTCAATTGCAGAACATCAGCCAACAAGTCTAACATACTCATTTGAATTCTTATCTAT